>JAEMRG010000030.1:0-9485 GCA_016463455.1 Rhodoferax sp. | reverse complement strand
ATCAAATCGGCGCAACGCATGGCTTTTCATTTGCTGCAACGCGACCGGCCCGGTGCGCAGGCCTTGGCGCGCGCATTGCAAGAGGCCAGCGACAACGTGCGCCATTGTGAACGCTGCCATACCTTTACCCAAGATCAGGTGTGTGCCACCTGCCTGGACACCCGGCGCGACCATACGCAGCTGTGTGTATTGGAGACACCTGCCGACCAGGCCGCTATGGAGCGCACTGGCGCCTACCAGGGGCTCTACTTTGTGCTGATGGGCAAGCTCAGCCCGCTAGATGGCATCGGCCCGCATGAATTGGGCTTGGAAAAATTGTTCGCCCGTGCCTGTGATGGGATTGTGAGCGAGGTGATTTTGGCGACCAACTTTACCGCCGAAGGTGAGGCCACGGCCCATGTGGTCGCCCAAGGCCTGCGCGCTAAGGGCCTCAATCCAACGCGGCTGGCGCGTGGTGTGCCGGTGGGTAGCGAACTGGAATATGTGGACTTGGGCACGATTGCCCATGCCTTGGTGGACCGGCGATGAGTGCTTTGCTTTTTTAATAGTTTTTTGGAGTTGATATGACAGGTTCTGTATTTTCTGTATTGCATTGGTGTGTTCTCGTGGCTGCCCTTATGCCCATAGTCTGTGCCGGTTTGGCCAAGTCCAATGGTTTTGGCAAGCCGGTACACGAAGGGGGTTATGACAATGCGATGCCGCGCCATTGGCTGGCAGGTCAAACGGGCTGGCGGGCTCGTGCCCATGCGGCGCAGGCCAATGGTTTTGAAGCGTTTCCATTCTTTATCGGCGCTGTAGCGCTGGCACAGCATGCAGGCGCTGACGCTGCCCGCTTAGACATGCTGGCCGTGGTCTATGTGGCCTTACGGGTGGTGTATGTCGCTTTGTATATTGCCGATCAGGCCAATGCGCGCAGCCTGGCTTGGATTTTGGCTCTGGCCACCAATATCGCTATTCTTTTTTCCGCAGCGCCTAGCGCTTGAAACCACTTAGGCGCAGGGCGCGCCTATTTTTTCTGCGGCTTTTCTGGCGGTTTTTTGCCGCTTGGCTTGGGCGCTGGTTTGGCTACCGTCTTGGGTGCCGTCTTAGGCTTGCTTTTGAGTTTGCTTGCTGAACCGGCTGGGACATTCACAAATATCACCAAGGGCTGGCCCGGCTTGAACTTCGCATTGACCGGCACTTTGTTCCATTGGGCCAGATTGGCAGGGCTGACTTTGAGGCGTTTGGCCAAGGACGCCACGGTGTCTGCCTTGCCTGCGCGAATGGATTTGCGCACGCTGATCATTTCAGGGGTGAACGTGACTTGACCACGGTCCGCGACAGACTCACTGATATCTTTTTGCGAATTGGCAGCGCGGGGTACCAGCAGCGTAGAACCGGCTTTGATGAGCATACGCGGCGGTATATTGTTGAGCTCACGCAGTTGCGACTCAGTCATACCCACTTGCTTGGCCACCTCGGCAATGCGCACTGTGGACGGGGCTACCCAAACCGTCCAACTGGCTAGACGCGGGCCTTTGAACTCTTGCAGATTTTTTTCGAAAACATCGGCGTTGTCCCAGGGCAGCAGGATGTGTGGCGTACCAGCTGCCATGATGATGGGCTTGTTCACTGAAGGATTGAGCGACTTGAAATCCTCCAAAGGCACGCCGGAGAGCTTGACCGCCATGGCCACGTCGATGTCATTGGCGATGCTCACGGTTTTGAAATAGGGATGGTTGCCGATGTCGGGCAATTGCGCACCGAATGTTTCCGGCTGGTCCACAATATTTTTGATGGCTTGCAGCTTGGGCACGTAGTACTGGGTTTCTTGCGGCATGCCCAGGTCGGTATAGCCGGTGGGCAGGCCTAGGCGCTGGTTTTTGGCGATAGCGCGTCCGACACTGCCTTCGCCCCAGTTGTAGGCCGCCAGCGCGAGATGCCAGTCGCCAAACATGCCATGCAGCTTTTGTAGGTAGTCCAGTGCGGCGCGAGTCGAGGCCAGTACGTCACGCCGGTCATCCCGAAACACGTTTTGCTTGAGCTCGAAGCTCTTTCCGGTCGCTGGCATAAATTGCCACATGCCTGCCGCTTTGGCGCTGGAGACGGCTTGCGGGTTAAATGCGCTTTCTACAAATGGCAGCAAGGCCAGCTCGGTAGGCATATTGCGCCTCTCCAGCTCTTCCACAATATGAAAGAGGTATTTGCGCGAGCGCTCCGTCATGCGAAAAATGTAATCCGGCCGCGTGCTGTACCACTGTTCTCGGTCGCGCACCAGATGGCTGGTGAGGTTGGGCATTGCGTAGCCACGGCGGATGCGTTCCCATAAGTCGGCGGGGGTGGCCGTCTCGGCCACTTGCAGGGATTTGCTTTCCTGCTCATCCAGCGCTTGCAAGCTGGCCGGACCTTCAGCCGCAGGCGCGAGGCTTGCACAGCCCAGGAGCAGCAGGGCAGTAAGCGCACGCAGGGCGCAAAGCTTAGTGAAGCACATGGGGTAGGGCAATGGGGTCTGACTAGAATGCGCCGGACTTAGCAGCGGTTTGCTGCACAGTGGCGTTTTGGGGCGGAAGATGGACTGGCTGGCAACTGGCCTACGCATCTTGGGACATCCAAAAAAATCAGCGTAGGCAGAGCGGGCAGCGAAAACAATGTCATGAGCGAGCGGATTATAGATTTGCAGGATTGGCTCCAAACCCATGCCGGACGCTATATGCTGGCTTGGGAGCAAGGCCAGGTGGACGCATTGGTCGTGGATATGTTTGGCTTTCATGCTTTGCAGCTGGGCTTGCCCCAATTGCAGGGCTTGGCACACAACCGCATGCCGCACCGCTGGTTGGCGGTGCAAGAGCCGCCCGAGCTGGTGCCGCAGGACGAGGCGAACCCTGGGCCTAGCCCCGCACTGGTTACCGATTTTTCGGCCCTACCTTTTCCCGCTGCCAGTTTGGATTTGGTGTTGATGCCGCACAGCCTGGAGATGAGCATGGATGCCCATGCCACTTTGCGCGAGGTCGAACGTGTGCTGGTGCCGCAAGGGCGGGTGTTGATTTGCGGCTTCAACCCGGTGGGCTTGTGGGCGCTGCGGCAGGCGCGTTCGCGCTTATGGCAGAGCCTGACCGGCGGCCGCTGGTCCGGTCAGGGCTATTTGCCGGTAGCGGGTGAATACATCGGCTATTGGCGCTTGCGCGATTGGCTGCGCCTGCTCGATTTTGAGGTGGAAATTGTGCGCTTTGGTTGCTATGTTCCTGCGGTGTCCAGCCCGGCCTGGCTGCAACGCTTTGCCTGGATGGAGAACCTGGGGCCGCGCTGGTGGCCGATTTTTGGTTCCAGTTATTTGGTGGTGGGAGTCAAGCGCGTGCGTGGCGTGCGTTTACTCGGCTCGGTGTGGAAGACCACGCGTGGGCGCGTGCCCCACCAGGTGCCGGCGGGTCAGAGCAACCAAGATGCGCTGCTAAAGGAGCGACAGCATTGAATAAGATCGTGATTTACACCGACGGCGCGTGCAAAGGCAATCCGGGGCCGGGTGGTTGGGGTGCGCTTTTGCGCGCTGCCGATGGCGCAGAAAAAGAACTTTGTGGTGGCGAGCCGGATACCACGAACAACCGCATGGAAATGATGGCGGTGATCGAAGCACTGTCAGCACTCAAGCGCCCTTGCCATGTGATCTTGTTTGTGGACAGCCAGTATGTGCTCAAAGGTATGACCGAATGGCTGCATGGCTGGAAAGCCAAGGGCTGGCGTACGGCCGCCAAGCAACCGGTCAAGAACGTGGATTTGTGGCAAAGGCTGGATGCCTTGGTACACCAAAGCGAACACCGCATCGAGTGGCAATGGGTCAAGGGACACGCCGGCGACCCCGGCAATGAGCGCGCCGACGCCCTGGCCAACCGCGGAGTGGAGCAGCTCAGCCGCTAGTTCAGATCACGCCTGCGAACATCATGACTTCGACCACATCGCCTTTGGCGATATTGCCCTGTGCGTGCGGCAAGACCAGCAGCCCGTTGGCCTGCACCATAGAACTGAGCACGCCTGATCCCTGCTGACCGGTAGTGCGGACCTGCAGCGAGCCGTTGGCTGCACGCGAGACGATTGCACGCTGGTATTCGGTGCGCCCCGGCTTTTTTCGAATGGCTTCGCTGCTGCGCGCTTGCAGCATCGGGCACTGCACCTGTGGGTCTTCTGGGTTGGCGCCCATCATTTGCCAAAGAGCCGGGCGCACGAAGGCTAAAAACGTCACCATCACCGCTACCGGGTTGCCCGGCAGGCCGAACAAGGGCACGCGACCGATACGGCCCACCGCCATCGGGCGACCCGGGCGCATGGCAATGCGCCAAAAGGCCACGCCGCCTTCGCCCGGGGCATCGCTGTGCGCTAGTTGTCGCATCATGGCTTTGGTGTGGTCCGCTTCGCCCACGCTCACACCGCCACTGGTCACGATCGCGTCGGCTTGCGCCGCAGCGTTGAGAAACGCGCGCTCCAGTAAATCTGGCTCATCGCGGACCACGCCCAGGTCTATGCATTCAATGCCCATGCGCTGCAACATGCCCCATACGGTATAGCGGTTGCTGTCAAACACGGCGCCTTCACGGGGGCTGTCGCCCAGGCTCAAAATTTCATCGCCGGTGGAGAAGTAAGCCACACGGAGCTTGCGAAAAACCAGCACCTCAGGCAAACCCAGGCTGGCTAAGAGGCCTATGGCGGCCGGTCCTAGGACAGTGCCCTTGGCCAGCGCAACACTGCCACACTTCACATCCTCGCCACGCAAGCGTCGGTTGTCGCCAGGCTGCAATATGCCCTGCGGAACCTCGATGCAGTTCTTTTGCGCCTTCACGAGCTCTTGGGGCACTACGGTGTCCAGACCGGGCGGAAGAATGGCCCCCGTCATGATGTGCAGGCATTGGCCCGCGCCGATCTGCCCGGAAAATGGCGTGCCTGCCAATGCACTGCCTGCCACCTGCAATTGCAAAGGCTTGTTTGCCGACAAGGCACTGCCATCGAAAGCGTAGCCGTCCATGGCAGAGTTGTCGTGCGGCGGTACGTCAATCGGGCTGACGATGTGCTGGGCCAAAACCCTTCCCAATGCTTGTATCAGGGGCAGGGCTTGGGTCTGTGTGGGTAGGGGCACCATATCGGCCAGGAATGCATTGACGGACGGTGCCGCTAATGCATCGGGGTCATAAGCCAGCAATGCGTCGGCTATTTCAGCCAGCGATTTCATAAACAGCGACCCACCTTATCCACCGATGTAACTCATTTCCACCCGCCGCCCGGGCGCTGCCGCTGGCTGGGGGGGCAGCGAGGCGCGCAACATCGAGTAACGGTCATCGCGCTGCTCCCATATGCTGCCTATGGCTGCGGCCAACTCCTGCGCACTCGCGCCACCGCGCAGTAGGCTGCGCAAGTCATAGCCCTGGCTGGCGAAAAGGCATAAATACAACTGGCCCTCAGTGGATAAGCGGGCGCGGTTGCAGTCGCCGCAAAAGGCTTGGGTCACACTGCTGATCACGCCTATTTCTCCGGCATGGGCGTCGGGCTGGCCCTGCGCGTCGGCATAGGCCCAGCGCTGCGCCGTCTCGCCCGGTGCAAAAGCCTGCATGGGCAGCAGCGAAAACTCGGTTTGTAAGCGCGCTATGACCTGGGCCGAAGGCAGTACTTCATCCATGCACCAGCCGTTGGTGGCACCAACATCCATGTATTCGATAAAGCGCAAAACGATTCCGGTCCCTCGGAAATGCCTGGCCATGGGAAGAATTTCATGGTCATTGGTGCCGCGCTTGACCACCATATTGACCTTGATAGGCCCCAGGCCCGCCGCTTGCGCCGCTTCGATGCCCTTGAGCACTTCGGATACCGGGAAGTCCACGTCGTTCATTTGGCGGAATATGCGGTCGTCCAATCCATCCAGACTGACGGTGACGCGTTGCAAGCCGGCGTCACGCAATGCCTGTGCTTTGCGGGCTAGGAGGGCGCCGTTGGTGGTCAGCGTCATGTCCAGTGCTTGGCCTTCGGGGGTGCGCAGCGTGCCAAGTTGGGCTATCAGCAATTCCAGGTTTTTGCGCAGCAAGGGCTCACCCCCCGTGAGACGGATTTTTTGCACGCCCAAGCCAACAAACTCCCGCGCCACTTGCACAATTTCTTCAAAGGACAGCAAGGCTGACTGGGGTAGGTACTGGTAGTCCTTGTCAAACACTTCCTTGGGCATGCAGTAACTGCAGCGGAAATTGCACCGATCGGTGACGCTGATGCGCAAATCGCGCAAGGGGCGCCCCAGCGTGTCGCTTGTCGCAAGCCCTGGCGCACGGCGGATCCCTGCGCTAGACAAGGGGATGGGGAGTGCGCCTGGGCGCAGGTCGTGCACCGGAATCACGCGCGGCGGGTGGGAATTACTCATGTCGCTATTGTGCAGTGTGTGCCCAGGCCCTTACCCTCGCCTTGGTACTATTATTGTTTGCTATGGCTTACTTCCTTAACCTTGCCCTGATCGCGCTGATCGCACTTGCCCTACCGGGTGGGCCTCGCCGCGCGCGGCTGTACGGTCTATGAACCCGCCCTCTGACATGAGCGATAAGCCACGCGGACTGCGGGCCTGGTGGCAGCGCCTTTGGCAAGAACCGGATGGCACTGCCCTAGCGGGGGCTTCCACGATGGCAGCAAGTCCCGCAGTGAGCGGCTTAGTGGTTCAGGCGCCCACGCACAAGCCGAGTGAGGCTCCGGCCGAACCGGGCCGCATTACCAAGGAAGCGCTGTTGCGTCTGCGACCCGCTGGGCCGGCGCAGGACGAGCCACTAGATTTATTACAACAGCGCGCGAGTTTTTGGGCGACGGCCACCCATGACTTATGCCAGCCGGCCCAGGCTCTTGCGCTGTTTTTAGAGCGTTTGCGGCGCTTGCCGCCAGAGGCATCCGCTGAAGTTTTGCACGGCTATTTGCAATCCTCTATGCAAGACTTGACGCGCTTGCTCGCCGGCTTGATGGAACTGGCGCAGATAGAGGCCGGCGAGGTACAAGCCTCCAGGATGGTGGTGTCGGTGGACGAGCTGTTTTTTCGGGTGCGCGAGCAACTGGCCGATCAGGCGCAGGCCAAGGGTTTGCGCTGGGTCGTCCGTTCCAATGGGCGTTCGGTAGTCGGGGATGCGGCGCTAATCGAACGCGTCTTGCTGGCATTGGGGAGCAACGCACTGCGGTTTTGCGCGCAAGGTACGGTCTTGCTCAGCGCCCGCCTGGTGCGGGATGGGGCGGCGGTGCGTTTGGATGTCAGCGATAGCGGGCCGGGCATCGCCAAGCGCGACCACACTAAGATTTTCGAACCATTTGCCCAGCGCAATGTGGCAACGCTGCAAGAACCATCGCGCCCCTCTCTGGGCCTGCATATCGCCTCCCGCCATTGCCAGCTAATGGGAACCCAAGTGCAGTTGCGTTCTGCATTGGGGCGCGGGAGCCGTTTTTCCATCACCTTGCCGCTGGCCGATGAGCGCATCAAGTTGCATGGTGCCGACCTGCCCAAAGCCCTGGAGACCTTCGGTCTGGACGGGTTGCGTGTGGCCTTGTTCGATGCCGACCCAGAACGCGCAGCGATGGTCGCTGCTTGGTTGCGCAGCTGGGGTTGTGTGCAGGTCGATGCGCAGGTCTTGGACGCTGCCGAGGCACTGCAAACCCAAGCCATTATTTGCGCTTGGCAGGCGGATGCGCCGCTAGAGGCGGGTCAGCGCATCCGGGCCATCCGTGCGCGTATTGGAAGTCATATACCGGCGTGCGTAATCAACGCTGACCTGGGCAAGGCCGACGCTGTGCTCGACCTGCCTGCCGCTACGGCTGTCTTGGGGCAAGCTTTGCAAGCCGCGCAGTTGCGGGCATGGCTGCGTCGCGTACCTCAAAACTAGACTTGGCTCCGGTCAATTGCTGGCGTTGAATGCGTAGTTGGCCGCGGCGCGCACGACTTGCGTACGGTTGTCCGCATGGAAATAGCGCAGGATGGCACTCACATGGGTTTTTATCGTTTCCTCCGAAACTTCCAATGCTGTGGCGATTTCCCGGTTGGTTTGGCCCTCCATTAAGCCGCGCAATACCATTTCCTGTTTGGGCGACAGCGGCGGCGGTAATGCCGCCCTGCCCGCAGCGGCTAATGGCCTTAGCTCCTGCGGCAGGTAAATCTCGCCATTGAGCACCTGGGAAATGGCTTCGAGCAAGTCGTCGGTGTTGCCCGTCTTGGTCACAAAACCGGCAGCGCCGTTTTTGAGCGCCAGTTGAATCAATTGCAGCGTGGTACTGCCCGAGATCATCAGCACCACGAGCGCGGGTTGAATGCGGCCCATCTGGCGCAGCACCTCCAAACCATTCATATCCGGCAGGTGGTAATCGAGCAGCACCAGGTCGATGTCGCGATGCGGCAGCAGCATGTCAATTGCCGCCGCGCCTGTTCCTGCATGCAGCAATTGCAACCTCGGATACATACCAGACAGCACTTGGCCCAGGCCTTCGCGCACCAATGCATGGTCATCCACTATGAGTATTTTCACGACGCCTTGAGCTTCCAACGAATAGGACGTGCGGAGATTATTACACCTTAAAACAAAGTACTGACCAAAAAAATCCCGCGAAGCACCAGGCTTGCGGGATGGGGCCGGGCCGCGAGGGACCGGCCTAGGCGCAGATGCGCCGCGGGGCTTATCAGCCGCCGTGAATCTTCATCATCACTGGCACGATCAGCAATGCCACGATGTTGATGATCTTGATCAAGGGGTTGATCGCAGGGCCGGCCGTGTCCTTGTAAGGATCGCCCACGGTGTCGCCTGTGACAGCGGCTTTATGAGTTTCAGAGCCTTTGCCGCCGTGGTGTCCGTCTTCGATGTATTTCTTGGCGTTATCCCAAGCGCCGCCGCCAGTACACATGGAAATGGCCACGAACAAACCGGTCACGATGGTACCCATCAGCAAGCCGCCCAAAGCCGCTGGTCCAAGGATCAAGCCAACCAAGATCGGCGCTACCACGGGTAACAGGCTGGGGATCATCATTTCCTTGATGGCCGCAGTGGTCAACATGTCTACCGCAGTGTCGTACTCGGGTTTGCCGGTGCCGTCCATGATGCCTTTGATTTCCTTGAACTGGCGGCGTACTTCGACCACCACGGCACCGGCGGCGCGGCCCACGGCCTCCATTGCCATGGCACCAAACAAGTAAGGAATCAGTCCGCCGATGAACAGTCCGATGATGACGTTAGGGTCGCTCAAGTCGAACTTGATGTGGGCGCCCAAGCCCTCGAGCTTGTGGGTGTAGTCGGCAAACAGGACCAGTGCTGCCAGGCCGGCAGAACCGATGGCGTAGCCTTTGGTTACCGCTTTGGTGGTGTTGCCCACCGCGTCCAGCGGATCGGTGATGTCGCGCACGCTGGCTGGGAGTTCAGCCATTTCGGCAATGCCGCCGGCGTTGTCGGTGATAGGGCCGTAAGCGTCTAAAGCGACCACGATGCCGGCCATGCTCAGCATGGAGGTCGCTGCGATAGCGATGCCAT
>JAEMRG010000244.1 GCA_016463455.1 Rhodoferax sp. | reverse complement strand
TGGCTGCGCCGGGGGCTTTGTGAGGCAAGGTAAATAAATGGCGGTGGCATGGCGCGCAGTGTGTGGCAAAAACCTGGGTAAAAATTATTCCCGATGGTAGGGGTGATTGGCATTGACCGACCAGGCGCGGTACAGCTGCTCTATCAACAACACACGCGCCATGGCGTGCGGCAGCGTCAGGTCGGATAGGCGTATGCGTTCATGCGCGCTCGCCCGAAAAGCCGGCTCTAGGCCGTCGGGCCCACCGATCACCAGTGCCACGTCGCCACCGCTGGTTTGCCAGTCGTTCAAACGCTGCGCCAGCCCGAGCGTGCTCAAGGCGCTACCGCGTTCGTCCAGCACCACGATGCGCGTGCCCTTGGGGATCGCCGCTTCAATGCGCCCACGCTCAGCGGCGTACAAAGTGTCCAAGGTCTTGGAGCCACGCGGCTCGGTTTTGACGGCTTTAAGCTCGATGCGGATTTCATGCGGGAAGCGCTTGGCGTAATCGTCCCAGGCGGTCTGCGCCCAATCGGGCACCCGCTGCCCTACCGCGACGATGTACAGGCGCACCGGCGCGTCAGCCCTTGCGTGCGGGCTTGGCCGCAGGCCGCTTAGGCGCAGCTTTCTTGGCGGCAGGTTTGGCGCGCGTGCTACTCGCGGGCACGATTACTTTGCTCACGGTGCGAACGGCTGTTTTGGCAGCAGGCTTGGGCGTCGCAGCAGATGCCGCGCTCTTGCGCGCTGGCGATTTGGCGGCGGCACTCTTCTTCGCCGTCTTGGCAGCCGCTTCTTCGTTTTTGCGCACTTGGGCTTTGGAAGGAAAGGCCTCGGCCACACCGATCTTGGCCGCATTAGAGCGGCGCAAGGTGGCCGGTGCTTTGGGCTTGGCCGCTTCGACGACCACTTTGGGCGCCGCGGCCGGCTTGGCCACGCCCAGCTTCAAACGGACCGGTTTTTCGCCCCACAATTCTTCCAGGTTGTAGTACTGACGAAAACTCGGTTGCATGATGTGCACCACCGCTTGGCCGCAGTCCACAATAATCCATTCGCCATTGCCTTCGCCCTCGATACGCGGCTTGGAAAAACCCGCTTCGCGCACCGCATCGCGCACGCTGGCGGCCAGCGCCTTGGTTTGGCGGTTGGACGTGCCCGAGGCCACGATCACCCGCTCAAACAAGGCCGAAAGTTCCTCGGTATCAAACACCCGTATGTCCTGCGCCTTCACGTCCTCCAGGCCATCGACGATGGCGCGCTGTAGTTTTTGGATATCGTTTTTCTTGTTGGCGGGGGAAGTGGTCATCAGGGCGTTTGGTAAAGGTGGTGGTGCTCAATATAGCCTTCAAGCGGCTCGGTTAACAAGCTTTGAGTGGCTTGGCCGCGGGCAATGCGCTCGCGAATGTCGGTGGAACTGACGGCTTGGGCCGCCATGGGCAGGGTATGCAATGAAAATCGGGTGCGCAAGTCAGGGTCCAAATGGGCCACTTGGCCCGTCGCATCGGGACGAACAGCGACCCAAATTATAGCTAGCTGGGCCAATTCGTCGGCCCGGTGCCACTGGGGTAAGCCGGCCGCCTGGTCCTGGCCTATCAAAAGCATGAGCCGGGCGCCAGGCCGTTGCGCATGCAAGGCCGCCAAAGTGTCCACGGTATAACTCGGCCCGCCGCGGCGTATTTCGCAGTCATCGACCACCACATCGGCCAAAGGCGCAAACAGCAAGCGGCACATTTCCAAGCGGTAGGCGGCCTCGGTGAGGTCGCGCGCTTTGTGCCAGGCCTGCCCGGTGGGCACGATGCGCAGCTGGGTCAAATCCAACTGCGCCAGCGCCGCTCTGGCCAGTGCCAGGTGCCCGGCATGGGGCGGGTCAAAGGCGCCGCCGAAAACGCCAATACGCTCGGCTGCGCTCAAACCCAGTCCCGCCGCACCAGAAACTGCTGGTACAAAGCCGCTTCCGGGCTACCCGCTTGCGGCTGGTGCTGGTAAGACCAGCTTGCTTGTGGCGGCATGGACAAGAGGATGGACTCGGTACGCCCACCCGATTGCAAGCCGAAATGCGTGCCGCGGTCCCACACCAGATTGAACTCCACATAGCGCCCGCGCCGGTACAGCTGAAAAGCGCGCTCGCGCTCGGAATAGGCCATGTCTTTGCGTCGCTGCACAATCGGGAAATAGGCCTGCACAAAAGAATCGGCCAGCGCGCGCAGCATGGCAAAACTGCCGTCTTGGCCGAGCTCGGAAAAGTCGTCAAAAAACACCCCACCTATGCCCCGCGGCTCGTTGCGGTGTTTCAGGAAAAAATACTCGTCGCACCAAGTTTTAAAGCGCGGGTATTTGTCGGGGCCAAAAGGGTCTAAAGCAGTTTTACAGCTTTGGTGAAAGTGCACTGCGTCCTCTTCAAAACCATAAATCGGCGTCAAGTCCATGCCGCCGCCAAACCAGCACACCGGCGTACCGTCAGGCGCTTTGGCGGCCAACATGCGCACATTCATATGTACCGTGGGTGCATAAGGATTGCGGGGGTGAAACACCAGCGACACGCCGATGGCCTCAAAACCCGAGCCCGCCAGCTCGGGCCGGTGCTGGGTGGCGCTAGGCGGCAGACGCGGCCCGCGCACATGCGAAAAGCCCACACCGGCGCGCTCAAACACCGGGCCGCCTTCCAATATCTGGGTGATGCCGTCACCTTGCAAGGTTTCTCCCGCAGGTTTACTCCAGGGGTCCACCACAAAGCTGCCACCGTCCATGGCCGATACCGCGCCCGTCAGGCGGGCTTGCAAGTCGAGCAGGTAATGGCGAACGTTTTCAGTGCTGGCGGTAAGCATGCTTGGGTTTCCTGTGTTGGTTTCTGTGGCGCGCCTCAATTACCGTTTTAGTGCCCGAAAGCCAATGTCGCTGCGCCACTGCATGCCGTCGAAATCGATTTTTTCAATGGCGTCGTAAGCCCGGCTTTGCGCCGCACGCACCGTATCAGCCAATGCCGTGACGCACAGCACGCGGCCACCGCTGGTGCGCAGGCCATCGTCTTGCAAACGCGTGCCAGCATGGAAGACCACCAGGTCAGCCGACTCGGCTGGTAAACCGGTGATGGCATCACCCGAGCGGGGCTTGTCAGGGTAGCCAAAAGCGGCCAGCACTACGCCCAAGGCGATGCGACGGTCCCACTCCAGTTGCATATCGGCCAAGCCCTGGCCGCTATCGGTGGCAGCCCAAAGTACATCGACCAAATCGGTTTTCAGGCGCGCCATGATGGGTTGGGTTTCGGGGTCACCCATACGGCAATTAAATTCCAGGGTTTTGACAGAGCCATCGGGGCTGGCCATCAGGCCGGCGTACAAAAACCCGGTGAAGGGAATGCCGTCTTTTTCCATACCGCGCACCGTAGGCCAGATGACTT
>JAEMRG010000243.1 GCA_016463455.1 Rhodoferax sp. | reverse complement strand
GTCAATACCAAAGTCTTTGGCCGCCGCCACATTGGTGGTGAGTGCAGCGAAGTGGCGGGCAATGTTTTTGCCGCCGCTGGCTTCAAACCAGCGCTTGGCCGAAGCCGCGTTGGTCATGGTCTCGATGGTGGTGAAGGTTTTGCTGGCGATTAAAAACAAAGTGTTTTCTGGCTTCAAGCGGGCCAGCGTGGCGGCCAACTCATGGCCGTCGACATTGCTGACGAAATGCATGCGCTTGCCCGGGTGCGCAAACGCATGTAAGGCCAGCACCGCCATTTGCGGCCCCAGGTCCGAGCCACCGATGCCGATATTCACTACGTCAGTAATCGCCTCGTCAGCCCGTACTTTCTCGGCATAGGCCAGCATGGTGTCCAGAGTCTCATGCACCTTGGCCAGCTCAGCCGCTTCGTGGGTGCTGCCGGTGGGGGCATCGGCGGGCGTGCGCAAGAGCACGTGCCAAACTTCACGGCCTTCGGTGGCATTGATTTTTTCCCCTGCAAACATGGCCTCGCGATGGACGCTTAAGCCGCATTGCTCGGCCAGTTCCAGCAACAGGGTTTCGGCTGCGGTATCGATACGATTTTTGGAGAGATCGACAAACACATGCGGCGCGCTTTGCGAAAAGCGGGTAAAGCGCAGCGCGTCGCTGGTAAAGGCCTCGCGCGTGTCAAAGTTTTTGCCCTGCGCGGCATAGTGGGCTTGCAAAAGTCCCCAGGCGGGGGCACGGTCACAACGCAAACGGGTCATGGCTATTCCTTTCTGGCAAAGGGCTGGGCGGCGACGTGCGCCGCGGGGCGCCGGCTATGAGAGAGAAGCGTGTCAAAGCGCTTGCGCGCATCAGGCTGCGAGCATGAGTTTTTCGAGTTTGAGCGCATCGGCGCAAAACGCGCGTACGCCTTCGGACAGCTTTTCAGTAGCCATGGCGTCTTCATTGAGCGCAAAGCGGAAACCCGTTTGGTCAAAATGCACAGCCGGTATGTCCATGGCCAGCGCAGCGGTTGCATTCAGGCTGGCATGCAAGGGCGCATCTGATGTTGCCAGTCCGGCCAGCAATTCGGGGCTGATGGTCAACAGGTCGCAACCGGCGAGCGCGGTAATCTGGCCTACATTGCGAAAGCTCGCACCCATGACTTCGGTGGCGATGCCATGGCGCTTGTAGTAGTTGTAAATCTGTTTCACCGATTGCACGCCGGGGTCGTTGGCGCCAGCCATATCGGCTTCTACCCAGGCGCTGCCTGCGCTCTTTTTGTACCAGTCGTAAATGCGCCCGACAAAGGGTGAAATCAGCTGCACCTTGGCTTGGCCGCAGGCGACCGCTTGGCAGAAAGAAAACAAGAGCGTCAGGTTGGTGTGTATGCCGGCCTGCTCGAGTTGGCTTGCTGCTTGGATGCCTTCCCAGGTGGAGGCGACCTTGATAAGAATACGCTCTTTGGCAATGCCTTGTGCCTGGTACATCGCAATCAAGCGCTTGCCGCGCGCTACGGTGGCAGCGGTATCAAAGCTAAGGCGCGCATCGACTTCGGTGGACACACGCCCGGGAATGAGCGACAAAATTTCGCAGCCGAAATGCACCAGTAGGTGGTCCATCACCTCGTCCAGCGGTTTGCCTTTGTGGGCCGCCACTTCGGCGCTCAGAATGGGCGCGTACTCCGGTTTTTGCACCGCTTTAAGAATCAATGAGGGGTTGGTGGTCGCGTCCTGGGGCTGGTAGGCGGCGATTTGTTTGAAGTCCCCGGTATCTGCGACCACGGTCGTAAATTGTTTTAGCGCTTCAAGTTGGCTCATGCTGATTCTCCGGTGAAGTGGGGGCTGTCCAATGAGCCGGCAGCTTCTGGTGAGCTCCGGTATGAAACAAAGTTACAATAAATTACCAATTTCTTGTAACTGCATTCTATCTGCGGCCTATTATGAGCTTTGATCTTGTCCTTTTTGGCGGCACTGGCGATCTGGCCTGGCGCAAACTTATGCCCGCTTTGTTCCAGGCCTTTCGCCACGGCACGCTGCCCGAAGGCGGCCGGATCATCGGTGTAGGACGTGACGCGCTTTCCCACGCGCAATACCGCGAGCTGATTCAATCCCGCTTTGACAAAGTGGAACTGGCTAAGCGCCCCAGCCCGGAAGAGTTTTCTCGTTTCGCCGCCTTGCTCGAATTTGTGCGCATGGACTTGTCCCGCCCGGAGGACTACGCCGCCTTGGCCGCCCTGCTGCGCGAGCGCAATGCCCAGACGGTGGTCATGTACGTGGCCACGGCGCCCACTTTGTTCACCGTGGTTTGCGAGCAGCTGGCCGCCGCCGGCTTGAACACCCCGCAAACCCGTGTGGTGCTCGAAAAACCCTTGGGCCACGACCTGGCTTCCAACCGCGCCATCAACCAGACGGTACGCCGCTTTTTCGAAGAAAAACAGGTTTTCCGCATCGACCATTACCTTGGCAAGCCTGCCGTGCAAAACCTATTTGCACTGCGTTTTGGCAATGCCTTGTTCGAGCCTTTGTGGCGTCGTGAGCATATCGCCAATATCCAAATCACGATTGCTGAAGAGATTGGCGTGGAAAGCCGGGGCGCTTTTTATGAAACCACCGGCGCCCTGCGCGATATGGTCCAAAACCACGCACTGCAACTGCTGTGTGCCATCGGCATGGAGCCGCCGATTAATGCGCATGCCGACGCCATCCGCGATGAAAAACTCAAGGTGTTGCGCTCCCTGAAGCCCTGGACGACCGAAAGCCTAACAAGTGACGTGGTACGTGGCCAGTATGCGGCCGGCATCAGCGCCGGCACTGCTGCGGCGGGCTACCGCGAAGAAAAAGGCGTGGACCCGCAGAGCAATACCGAAACTTTTGTGGCGCTGCGCACCGAAATTGCCAACTGGCGCTGGGCCGGCGTGCCTTTTTACATACGCACCGGTAAACGCCTGGCCGGGCGCGATGCGCGCATCGTGGTCAATTTCCGGCCCACACCGCATGCCATCTTCCGTTCCGGTGCCAATGCCGGCAACCAATTGGTGATCAATTTGCAACCCAAAGACGGGCTGGAACTACATTTGCTGGCCCAGGGTCAAGATATGCGCGGCGCCAAAGCGGCGAACGCCCTGGCGCCGGTGCAGCTGGACCTGGACTTTGCCAAGCGCTTTGGCTCGCAGCGTGTGGGCGCGTACGAGCGATTACTGCTGGACGTCATCGACGGGCGTCTGAACCTGTTTGTGCGCAGCGACGAGCAAGAAGAGGCCTGGCGCTGGGTGGAGCCCCTCATCAAGCATTGGGCCGGCGAGCCGCAAGGGCCGCGCCTTTATGCTTGCGGCACCTGGGGTCCTAGTGCGTCGAGCGCCATGATCGCCCGCGACGGTTTTTGCTGGGACGAAGAGAACTAGCCTGGCG
>JAEMRG010000242.1 GCA_016463455.1 Rhodoferax sp. | reverse complement strand
CCATACACGCGGTAAGCAATACCGGCGTTGAACAAAGCGGTCTCGATGACCCGGCTTTGCGCATTGCTGCGGTAGAGCACCGCAATTTCGGAATGCGGATAGCCTTCGCCCAAACCGGGCTTGCCCGATTCCATCAGGTAGCGCATTTCCGAAACCATCCATTGCGCTTCTTCAAAGTCGCTGGGCGCCTCATAGACGCGCACCGCTTCGCCCGGCCCCTGGTCGGTACGCAGGTTTTTGCCCAGGCGGCGGCTGTTGTGGCTGATCAGCGCATTGGCCGAATCCAGGATGTGGCTGTGGCTGCGGTAGTTTTGCTCCAGCTTGATCTGGTGCTCCACCGCAAATTCGCGCACAAAGTCGGCCATATTGCCCACGCGCGCGCCGCGAAAAGCGTAAATGCTTTGGTCATCATCGCCCACGGCCAGCACCGCGCCGCCGGGTCGCTCGCTGCTAGTGTCGGCACCGTCTTGCTTGCCCGCCAGCATCTTGATCCAGGCGTACTGCAGTTTGTTGGTGTCCTGAAACTCGTCGATCAGGATATGCCGAAAGCGCCATTGGTAGTGCTCGCGGATAGCGGCATGGTCGCGCAGCACTTCGTAGCTACGCAGCATCAGCTCACCAAAGTCCACCACGCCTTCGCGCTGGCACTGCTCCTCATAGAGTTGGTACAGCTCAGCCTTGCGGCGGGTGTCGCTATCGCGCACTGGCACATCTTGCGGGCGCATGCCCTCTTCTTTGCAGTTGGAAATAAACCAACTCAGTTGCTTGGGCGGGAAGCGATCTTCGTCTACCGCCAGTTGCTTGCACAGGCGCTTAACGGCGCTGAGCTGGTCTTGCGTGTCCAAAATCTGAAAGGTCTGGGGCAGGGCAGCAGTTTTGAAATGCGCCCGCAAAAAACGGTTGCACAGGCCGTGGAAGGTGCCAATCCACATGCCACGCACCGAAATCGGCAGCATGGCCGTCAGGCGGGTGACCATCTCTTTGGCGGCTTTGTTGGTAAAAGTGACCGCCAAAATGCCGCCAGGGTTGATATGGCCCTCTTGCAAGAGCCAGGCGATGCGGGTGGTCAGCACCCGGGTTTTGCCGGAACCGGCCCCAGCCAGGATCAGCGCATGCTCGGGCGGCAGGGTGACGGCGGCGCGCTGTTCGGGGTTGAGGCTGTCAAGCAAAGGAGAGGACGCGGTACTGGCAGAAAGCATGCCCGATTGTAGGAAGCCCGATGCGTCAGCGTCTGTGCGTAAAATCAATCACCGGGCCCAAGCATTTGGCGTCCGGTATTTTTTTGCCGGACCCAATCCAAGCGCCTGTTTAACAGATGCAACTTTGGGAGCTTGGCTTATGGATATTTTTGACTACGAAAACATTTTGCTGCTGCCGCGCAAATGCCGGGTGGAAAGCCGGTCCGAATGTGACACCAGCGTAGAACTGGGCACGCGCAGCTTTCGCATGCCGGTGGTTCCGGCCAATATGAAGACCGTGGTGGACGAGCGCATTTGCGTCTGGCTGGCGCAAAACGGCTACTTCTATGTGATGCACCGCTTTGACCTGGACAATGTGCGTTTTACCCAAGATATGCGCACCCTGGGGCTGTACGCATCCATCTCCCTAGGCGTCAAGCAGGCCGATTACCAGACTGTGGACCGGCTGCGCGAACTAGGCCTCACGCCCGACTACATCACCATCGACATCGCGCACGGCCATGCCGATAGCGTGAAAGACATGATTGCCTATATCAAGCAACACCTGCCGGCCAGCTTTGTGATCGCCGGCAATGTGGGCACGCCCGAGGCGGTGATCGACCTGGAAAACTGGGGAGCCGATGCGACCAAGGTCGGCATTGGGCCGGGTAAGGTCTGTATTACCAAGCTCAAAACCGGCTTTGGCACCGGCGGCTGGCAACTGAGCGCGCTCAAGTGGTGTGCCCGCGTGGCGACCAAGCCCATCATCGCCGACGGTGGTATCCGCGACCATGGCGACATCGCCAAAAGTATCCGTTTCGGTGCATCCATGGTGATGATTGGTTCGCTGTTTGCAGGCCATGAAGAGTCCCCCGGCCAGACGGTAGAAGTCGATGGCAAGTTGTACAAGGAGTATTACGGCTCGGCCAGCGACTTCAACAAAGGTGAATACAAACACGTCGAAGGCAAGCGCATCCTGGAAGCGATCAAAGGCCCGTTGCGCAACACCTTGGTGGAAATGGAGCAGGACTTACAAAGCTCGATTAGCTATGCCGGTGGCAAAAAGCTGATGGACATCCGCAAAGTGAATTACGTGACCCTAGGCGGTGATAACGCGGGTGAACATTTGTTGATGTAAGCGAGGAATAGATTTATGCGCATTGCATTTTTGGGATTGGGATTGATGGGCCTGCCCATGGCCTCGCGACTGTGCCGCGCGGGCTTGGAGGTGCATGTTTGGAACCGCACGGCTGAAAAAACCGCAGCACTGGTGGCCCTGGGAGCGCATGCGCACCTTAGCGCTGTAGATGCGGTGCGCGATGCAGACCTCAGCATCACCATGCTGGAGCACGGCGGCATTGTGGAATTGGTCTTGTTTGAGCAAGGCGTGGCGCAAGCCCTGCAAACTGGCAGCCTGCTGGTGGACATGTCCTCGATTGCGCCTGAGCAAGCGCGCAGCCATGCAACCCGTCTCCATGCCCTAGGGGTACGCTACCTGGATGCCCCGGTATCTGGCGGCACCCTGGGTGCAGAGCAAGGTAATCTGGCCATCATGGCCGGTGGTGAGGCACCTGACTTGGAACAGGCGCAAACTGCTTTGCAACACCTGGGCAAGTCCACGCTGGTGGGCCCCCACGGCTGCGGGCAATTGGCCAAGCTGGCCAATCAAATGATTGTGGGCATCACCATTGGCGCGGTGGCCGAAGCCTTGCTGCTTTGTGCCAAAGGCGGTGCAGACATGGCCAAGGTGAAAGAGGCGATCAGCGGCGGGTTTGCCGATAGTCGCATTTTGCAAGTGCATGGCCAGCGCATGGTGGAGCGCGATTTCGCACCGCGCGGGCGTATCAGCGTGCAACTCAAAGATATGCGCAACGCACTGGACACCGGCAAGCAATTGGGCTTTGACGCGCCCATCACCCAACTCCTGGAGCAACTCTACGCCCAGGCCCATGACCACGGCTTGGCGGGCATGGACCAAGCCGCCCTGTTTGCCGAATTGGCCCGGCGCAACAACATGGCTTAAGGCGGCCATGCGGTAGTCCTAGCGCAGGATGCTGGCCCCCTTAGCACTCGGGCTACCTAGCTAGCCTTTGGACGAACTTTGGTTTGAACAGGCCAGGCAATCGGCCGAAAGCAGAAAACCAAGGGTAAGTACTACTCAAATTTGCCAAAAAACGCTGTTGACACCCCATCTTTAAACTGCGAC
>JAEMRG010000241.1 GCA_016463455.1 Rhodoferax sp. | reverse complement strand
AGAAATGGGCCGTTTGCAAGAGCGTATTACCTCTACCAAAGTGGGCTCCATCACCTCTATCCAAGCCGTGTACGTGCCGGCGGATGACTTGACCGACCCTTCACCCGCTACCACCTTCGCCCACTTGGACTCCACTGTGGTGTTGTCGCGCGATATCGCCTCGCTGGGCATCTACCCTGCTGTCGATCCGCTGGACTCGACCAGCCGCCAGCTGGACCCCTTGGTGGTCGGTGACGAGCACTACGCGACTGCCCGCGCAGTCCAAGGCACTTTGCAGCGCTACAAAGAATTGCGCGACATTATTGCGATTTTGGGCATGGACGAATTGGCGCCTGAAGACAAGCTGACCGTGGCACGTGCCCGTAAGATTCAGCGGTTTCTGTCGCAGCCCTTCCATGTGGCTGAAGTGTTTACCGGTTCACCGGGTAAGTACGTCACTCTGGCCGAAACGATCCGCGGCTTCAAAATGATTGTTGCTGGCGAGTGCGATCATCTGCCAGAGCAAGCCTTCTACATGGTCGGCAACATCGATGAAGCCTTCGAAAAAGCCAAAAAGGTCTAAGCCATGAACACCATGCAGGTTGATGTGGTGAGCGCGGAGGAGTTGATCTTCTCCGGGGTCGCGCGCTTTGTAGCGCTGCCTGGCGAAGCCGGTGAAATCGGTGTGTATCCGCGCCATACGCCGTTAATCACCCGCGTGAAGCCCGGCTCGGTGCGCATTGAATTGGCGGACGGTGGTGAAGAGTTTGTTTTCGTTGCCGGCGGCATTATTGAAGTGCAGCCGGACAGCGTGACCGTACTGTCGGACACCGCGATCCGCGGCAACGACCTCGATGAAGAGCGCGCCAATGCCGCCAAGGCCTTGGCCGAAGAAGCCTTGCGCAACGCCAAGAGCGACGTAGACCTGGCGGTAGCGCAGTCTGAATTGCATACCCTGGTAGCGCAAATCGCCGCCTTGCGCCGCTTCCAAAACAAGCGCTGATGCCTCAGAACCTTGATTTGCAAACCGCCTTCGGGCGGTTTTTGCATGGTGGCCCAGCATGAACTACCGTGCGCCCCCGTGGCTGCCAAGCGGACACCTGCAAACCATTGTCGCGGCCAGACTGGCGCGGTCTTATGCTGGCGAGCGCCCTGTTTTTTTGCGGGAGCGCTGGGACACGCCTGACGGCGACTTTATCGATGTCGATTGGCTAGCGCCCAAGCCCATGGCCGAGGCGCCACTGTGGGTCATGTTCCACGGCCTGGAAGGATCGTCGTCCAGTCATTACGCGCTGGCCTGTGCGGACTATGCGCGCCGGCAAGGTATTGGCTTTGCCGTGGCCCACTTTCGGGGTTGCAGCGGCGAGCTTAACTGGGCACCACGCGCCTACCATTCGGGGGACTATGAAGAAATAGGCTGGGTGTTACAACGCTTTGCCAGCTTGCATAGCGGCCCTATCTGCGCCATAGGTATTTCACTGGGCGGCAACGCCCTGCTGCGTTGGGCCGAGGAGGCCGGTCACAGCGCATGCGCCACCGTGCGCGCGGTTGCGGCCGTTTGCTCGCCATTGGACTTGGCAGCCAGTGGTGCAGCTATGGGACGAGGATTCAACCGTCAGGTTTACACCCGCATGTTTTTGCGTAGTATGAAGCCCAAAGCCTTGGCTAAATTGAAGCAACATCCCGGTCTCTTTGACGCGCAGGCCTTGATGGCAGCGCAAGACTTGTATGCTTTTGACAATATCTTCACCGCACCCCTGCATGGTTTCAGGGACACCGAAGACTATTGGAAGCGCGCCTCGGCCAAACCGCATCTGGCGGCGGTGCGTGTGCCAGCGCTGGCGATCAATGCGCGCAATGACCCCTTTATCCCCACCGATTCATTGCCTGCCCCGCATGAAGTTGGACAATACGTGCATTTGCAGCAATTCGACCATGGCGGCCACGTCGGCTTTGCCGCAGGTATGCCGCCCGGCCATTTAGCTACCCTGCCGCAGACACTGGGACGGTGGTTCGATCAACACGCACGCTAAAGCATTACAGGCATGGACGATATAGTTAAACAGGCGATGGCCAAATGGCCCAATGTGCCGCATTGCTACAGCTGGCTGGGCTTGGACGCGCGCGGCAACTGGTATATGCGCGACGACCGTACCCAGGCCATCGGCAGCTTTGCCAGCGGTCTGGCTGGCGCCAAAGGCTCCATGCTCAAGCATGAAAAGCTGATCGACTTCATTGAGCGCAATTACGGCGTGGATGCCCAAGGCTGCTGGTATTTTCAAAACGGCCCGCAGCGTGTGTATGTGGAGCTGGAGGCCACCCCTTTTATTTGGCGCGTGGATGACAAGGGTGCGATTATTTCCAGCGCCAGGCAAACTGCTTCGCTAGTGCAGTTGTATATGGATGAACGCGGGTGGCCTTATTTACATACCTCGCTAGGACTCGGACTGGTGCACACCCAAGACGTGGCCAGTCTGGCGCAGGCACTGGAACTTCAACATTGGCCGATTGAGGAAGTGATCGCTTCGGAGTTGCCCAGCCGCTTTGGCTACCAAATGAGTCCGGCTGCATTGGAAATTAAAACCTCAAGCCAGACTCAAGCCACCCCCGTGGCTTGAACCACTATTTCACAAGCGTAAAAAACCGGCCAAGACCGGTTTTTTTGTGTTGCCCAAACCGCTTACTTAGCGGCTTCGGGCTTGGTTGGCTCGGGGAACTTGGCACCGCTTGCATTGACTAAATAGACCACTGCGCGTGCAATTTCAAAATCTTCAAAATCACCACCGCCCTGGGCACCCATGGCATTTTTGCCTTTGAGTGCCGAATTCCACAGCGCATCAAACCCCGTTTTGATCCGTGGCGCCCATGCAGCCTTGTCGCCAAACTTAGGCGCACCAGCTACGCCATTGGCATGGCAGACAGCGCATTGGACGTTGTATACCGCCTCGCCGGTCTTCATTTCTCGGTTCGCATCACGGATTTGTACGGAGCCTACTTTTTTGATGCGCTCTTCCAGCGATTTTTCGACATTGGTGGCGCCAGCGGCGGGCTTGTCATGCGAGGTCACGTAATAGACCAGTCCGATGATGATGAAAATCGGGATGACAAAAGAGAAAAACACAGCCATCAAAAGTTGTTGGGGGGATTTAATCGGACCCGTGTGGTCTTCTTCGGTATGGCTGGTGTCGCTCATGGGGTCCTCTAATAGGCTGTGGCCGGGTAAAACAGCCTCTGATTATAGGCGCCCATAGGGTGAAACAACCTACAATCATTGGCTAAGGGCGCGGCTGTAGCTCAGTGGATAGAGTATTGGCCTCCGAAGCCAAGGGTCGTGGGTTCGATCCCCGCCAGCCGCACCAATTCCAACGCCCGATCGCTTGCCATTGCAGGCGCAGAACGCCAAAGCT
>JAEMRG010000029.1 GCA_016463455.1 Rhodoferax sp. | reverse complement strand
CGTAGACCTGCTTTAAGTCGATCCCCAAAGATCGGTAAAAGAGTAATAGGTCCGCTCCGATGGACTCTCCAGCGCAATAGGCCTTGCGCACACGGCTCAGACCTAGGACGTCGCGCAATGGGCCGTAGATCATCGCGTCGCCCAACTGGTATGTCAGACGGTCTGTTGCACTCACCGGTTCACCAGACATAACGCCTGCGCCGACGCGTTTGGCGACAGCCATGCAGCTATCGAAAATACTACGTTTTATTCCGCCGGTGTTGCTTATGCGAATGGAAACCTGCGTGAGTAGTGCCTCTAAAACGCGCGGTGGCGCAAGAAAAAGGGTGGGGCCCATTTCTCGCAGGTCACTGAGCATCGTTTCTGAAGACTCAGGGCAGCACACGCAGGATCCTGAAACTAGGGGTATTACGTAGGCAAACACATGCTGCGCAAGCCATGCTGGCGGTAGATAGGCTAGCGATGTGTCGTTGCTGCTGAGCCCCTCCGATTTGATCACCGATTGAACGCGGCTAATTAATGCTTCATGCGTATGCAATACGCCCAGAGCGGGACCTGTGGTTCCGGATGTAAAGAAAAGTGCTGCCGGGTCTTTGCCGCTACCGCGCTCCAGCTCGCTGTCTAGTTGTGCACCGACTTCGGTAAGACCGGTGCGACCTTTTGCCATCAGAGCTTCATAAGATAGCAATTGACTCTGCCGGTAATGCCGCATGCCTAGTTCGTCGTCATAGAACACGCGACGTAAGCTGGGGCACTGGGGTATTAAGCCCAGTAATTTATCTACCTGTTCCTGGTTCTCTGCAAATACAAAGGCGATTTTTGCAGTTTGAATCGGACTTGCAATTTCCTGCGCATTCGTATCCGTAAAGAGCGGCACCACCACACCGCCTATCCATTGGACAGCCGCCATGGCGGAGAACAAACGCGGTCTGTTTTCCCCCAAAAGTCCTACATGGTCACCCCGTCGTACGCCTTCAAGCAGCAAGGCGGCCGCAACAACCCGCACTTCATCAGCGAGTTGGCCCCAACTGAGCGTATGCCAAATGCCCAGCTTCTTTTCCCTAATGGCGGGAGATCCGGAATTTTTTTGCTGATTAAACAGAAGGAATTTAGTAAGAGTACTCATCGCACTGTAAGATAATTTTTTTTTTACTACTAGTTAATAGGGCTTTACCCTAAGGTAACTCTATACGCGTCAAATTTATTTCAACACACGTTTGAAATTATTTGGCTCTCTGAAGACGCTACTTTTCCACTTTTTGTGGGCTTCTTTTGGTGGTCCACATGGCTGAGTATGGGGCACCATTGAATTTCAACTGCTGGGTGTCATAAGTGGCATTCTAAATTTCCGCATTGGTTCAGTCGCTGAGGCCAGTCCGGGCCAGATTGATCCGTCTGCTCTTGCGGAACTATGTGGAAATCCTCTTGGCCACCGGTATGTGCAGTGGGCGGGAAAGTATGAACATGCGGTGGCGGCAGGCGCAGTGATATCAGGATGCCAAGACCAAGGTACGCTATTTGCGCATATGGATTTCGGGTAAAAGCGGAGGTAGGTGGCTGATTGCCAAATGTGCGCGGCATTGGTGTTGAAGCGCTTAGCCATGGGTTCGACCCTAGTGTTTCCACCTATACAAAAAAATAACCTTTGAGCTAAGCTGAAGTGGAATTCCACTTGAGGGGCAGTTTTCTATGCTTTCTGCCTCGATCATTAGGTTTTCTGGTCTCGACTATTGGTGTTACTTATGGTCAATGCGCACCCTTAACATAACTAGGAGATGGTATGAAATTTTCAACTACGCTTACGTCATTAATGATGACTGCTGGGATTGCAGCATCTGGGCTCATGGCACCACATGCGGCCATGGCCCTGACAGTCACCGCAGAAGTGTTCCAGCAAACCGAAAATCCCTGGGACATGGCGTTCTTGCCGGATAACACCATGTTTTTTACGGAAAAATGCAAAGGCTTGTCGGTACGCTTACCCTCGGGCGGTGTGAAAAAATTGCTTGGCGTAGGCGGTAGTGCCGGATACCCAGCGGTCAAAAACGACCTTTTCTGCGATGGGCAAGCGGGTGTTCAAGGTGTAACCATTGACCCTGACTTCTCCAAAAACCGCTATGTCTACCTTTTCTCCAGCTCTAAAGGCGGCAACCGTACCTACGGCGGATACAACAACATCGTGATGCGAATGAAAGTAAATCCATCGATGGATGGGATTTTCGATATTGTTGAGATCATCAACGACTTCGGCTATAAACCCCTGAAATCCAACCATCCATTCGGTGGACCTGGCGCACACAATGGCGGCCGTCTGCGCTTCGGTCCAGACGGTTTCTTGTACGCGACCATTGGAGACAACCACAATGGCGCCGGCCCACAAAGCCCAACCGAGTTGCGCGGCAAACTGTTACGTGTGGACCGTGATGGCGCAGCAGCCCCGGGTAACAACCCGCCAGCCGGTTTTGACAAACGTATATTCGCCTATGGGTTCCGCAACCCGCAAGGTATTGCGTTCCGCCCAGGCTCCGGCGATGTGTACCTGTCTGAAAACGGTCCATGGCATAGCGACGAAGTCACCAAAGTCGTCAATGGCGGTAACGGTGGTTGGGACCCGCGGGATAACGTTAACGGTCGTGGCGCTTGCCCAGACGGTTACTGCGGATATTCGCCCAACCAAATGGGTGCTTTACCGCAAGCAGAGCGCGCTGCTTTCATGTCCATGACTGACCTCAAGGCGTACCCCAATGCTATGAAGCCCGCTTGGAACAATAACGGTTTATCGCAAGGTATGTGCGGCAGTGTTTGGCTGGTCGGTAAGCAGTGGAAAGAATGGGAAGGCCGCTTAGCTGTTGGATATGCTGGCATCGGTATCCATGGCACGGCCACGGGCAACCGGATTGACATTCTTGACGTTGCCAAAGACGGCTCATCGGCCAAGCGCGAAGAGTTGCTGTGGCCAACATTTGCAGGCCGCTTCCGTCACCTCTCCCAGGGTGCGGATGGCGCTCTCTATGTGGCCGATGAAGCGAGTGGCAACATCTACCGCGTGGCACCTGCCCAGTAATGGAATAGCTTTTCATCCCTTAAACGCGCTGCATTCGTGTAGCGCGTTTTTTTCGTCTGATGAACGATCTTCGTTGTCTTGTTTTTCAACTGCAACATGCCTTTTTGAATTTTCGCCATGAAGAAATTACGTTTCCATTCCCGACCCGTGAATGCAGTTCGCATTGCGGCCACCTTGTTTGTCGGATTTCTGTGCTTCGCGCAGCAGGCTCAGGCACAAAGTGATCAGCTGAAAAACTTGATGCTCGCCAACAACTGCATGGCCTGCCATATGATTGACAAACGAAAGTATGGACCACATTTCGACGAAATATCCAGTAAATACTTGGGCGATAAAAAAGCGATTGAAACGCTAGTCACCAAGATTAAAGCCGGTGGGAAAGGCGTCTGGGGCGAGGACCCCATGCCACCACAACCGCACGTCTCGGACGCAGATGCCAAGACGATTGCTACGCTGATAATGGCACTCAAGCCCAAAGAATAAGTTTCCCTTCACGCCAGCAAGATCTTCCGACTTTTTTGTCCTGGCGGGTGAGTTGTCTATTTGTTGTCCTTACCGTCTGGACAAAGTAAGTCAAAGGTTTTTTGTCCGAGCGCTTGCAGAGGCAGTGGTAGCCATTTGGTAGGACTACTTGGCACTGATAACGTCATAGCTTGGCCTTTAGCCCACTGCATACTAAATCCTGTTACCTCTAGCAAACGAAACTTGGTGTTCATGCAATCGTATTCGTAGAGCAACAGAGTAGATAAGACACCCGGCGTTGACACAGCGGCGCCTTGACTGAGCACTTGTACCTGTCTGTAAATGGCCATCGGCCCTGCCTGCTTCACACTATGCAGGTCTATGTACTGTTGGGGCTCATGCGACCCACCGTCTGAAAGAGTCTGCCACTCGGCCATGACAAATGGCGAAGTAAAGATGAAGAACAAGCCGACAAAATATTGACGCACCATAATGACCCCATTTTATTTTTCATTGCATCCCATTTAAGCTGATCAAAGATTGACCCGGGAGACATCGTTACTTTTGCACTACTTAAATATAAATTAGTTTGCTAATCAGCAGATTTGTGGCAGCGGCACGAAAAAAGTTCAGTTATCTAGTCGAATGCGATCTTATAGTGCGAAAAAAAGCTATGCTGGTCTTATGCAATCGTCCATATTGAATGCTTTATCCAGCGCACCACTGGGCCCGGCAATGATTAGCGCAATCGTTTTGGCCGGTGGCCGTGGCAGCCGCATGGGCGGCGTGGATAAGGGATTGCAAAGCTTCCGTGGCCAACCCTTGGCCTTGCATAGCTTGCAGCGCCTGCACGGCACGGGTAGCGTCGGCCCGGTCATGCTCAATGCCAACCGCAATCTGGCGGAGTACCAGACCTTTGGCGCACCGGTCTGGCCCGATGGCCTGGCTGATTACGCCGGGCCGTTGGCTGGTTTTCTGGTCGGCCTGGCGCATTGCCAAACCCCGTACCTGCTTACCCTGCCTTGTGACACGCCCCTTTTTCCACTGGACCTGGTGCCGCGCCTGTGCGCTGCTATGGTGGCGCAAGAGGCCCAGATCGCCATGGCCGCTGGGCCTGAGCGCGACGAGCAAGGCCAAACTCGCCTTCGCAAGCAGCCGGTGTTTTGCCTGCTGCACACCGATCTATTGCCCGGCCTGCGGGACTTTACGCAAGCGGGTGGGCGCAAGATAGACGCCTGGGCCGCGCAGCAGCGCCTGGTGGTGGTGCCCTTTGACCTGCCGGGGGATGACCCTTTGGCCTTTTTTAACGCCAATACCTTAGACGAACTACAGGCCTTGGAAGCGCAGGCAGGGGCTGCACCGGCGCCCTAATCCACGTCCGGCAGCCGTTCGGGCTTGGCATTGGCGGTCGCGCAAGCTAGTGCGGCTCAGTTATTGCTGCGTTGCATCATTCAATCTTTGAATGGCTTAATGTAGCGATTCAATTGGACGCCAAGATATCTATGCACCCATACTCTGGCGCTTATTCCATGGGTACTTGTACCCCAACGCCATGACCCAGACCACCATTTCTAGCCCCGCCGCCGTCCATTTGGGCACGGTGGACGATATGCGCAAGCGCATTCGCAGCAAAAGCAAGCTCAAAGGCCGCCAGCCTGAAGACGCTGCCGTGCTGGAAGTGCGTGAATTGATAGGTGACGGGCCACTCCCGCGCGAGCTGCTAATTGAATACCTGCACAAGCTCAACGACACTTTCCGCTGCCTGCACGACCGGCACCTCGTGGCACTGGCCAAGCAAATGCGCATCGGTATGGCCGAGGTGTTTGAAGTCGCGACTTTTTATCACCACTTTGAGGTGCTGCGCGGTGATGCGCAGCCCGCGGCCATCACTGTGCGCGTGTGTGACGGCCTGAGTTGCGAAATGGCCGGTGCCAAAGACTTGCTGGCCCGCCTACCGGCGATTTTGGGGCGTGACGATGTGCGTGTGATTGCAGCGCCCTGCATTGGCCGCTGCGAGCAAGCCCCCGCTGCCGTGGTGGACCAGAACCCGGTGCCCTTTGCCACGCCCGAGCTTGTTGCCGCCGCCGTGCACGCGCAAGCCTGCCAGCACCCGCCCGCCGCGCAAGGCGCAGCGTTTGATGCAGCCGCCCATAGCGAAAAATCAGTGTCACCCGCCCATGCGGATGTGCAAGTCGCTCCTGCCTATGTGGGCTTGCAAGCCTATTTGGCGCAGGGTGGTTACCAGTTGGCTGCAGCCTTGTCTGAGGGTAAGCAGGACGGTGAATCTATCGTCAAAGCCATGGAAGACTCGGGTCTGCGTGGCCTGGGCGGAGCGGGCTTTCCGGCGGGGCGCAAATGGCGCATCGTGCGCGATCAACCCGCCCCCAAGCTGATGGCCGTCAACATTGACGAAGGTGAGCCTGGCACTTTCAAAGACCGTACCTATTTGGAGCGCGACCCTCACCGTTTTCTCGAAGGCATGCTGGTCGCTGCGCAAGTGGTCGGCATAGACGCTTGCTACATTTATTTGCGCGACGAATACCACGGCTGTCGCGCCATTTTGGAGCATGAAATTGCGGCTTTGCAGGCGAACCCGCCGTGCCCGCTGCCAACCATTTATTTGCGCCGTGGCGCTGGTGCCTACATCTGCGGCGAAGAGTCGGCCATGATTGAGAGCATTGAGGGCAAGCGCGGCGAGCCGCGTATGCGCCCGCCCTACATCGCGCAAGTAGGCCTGTTTGGTCGCCCCACGTTGGAACACAACTTCGAGACCCTGTATTGGGTGCGCGACATCGTGCAAAAAGGCCCGCTGTGGTTTAGCAGTTTTGGGCGCAATGGGCGCAAGGGCCTGCGCAGCTTTAGCGTCAGCGGCCGCGTCAAGAACCCTGGCGTCAAGCTGGCACCCGCCGGTATCAGCTTGCGCGAATTGGTAGATGAATATTGCGGCGGCATGGCCGATGGCCACAGCCTGTACGCTTACTTGCCTGGCGGCGCATCGGGCGGCATCTTGCCCGCCAGCCTGGCCGATGTTCCGCTGGACTTTGACACCTTGCAGCCCCATGGCTGTTTTATCGGCTCGGCAGCGGTTATTGTGCTGGGTGATAAAGACAAGGCGCGTGATGCGGCGCTCAACATGATGCGCTTTTTTGCGCACGAGAGCTGCGGCCAATGCACACCCTGCCGCGTCGGCACCGACAAAGCCGTTACTTTAATGCAAGCGACACACTGGGACCACGAGACTCTCGAAGATCTCAACATCGTGATGACCGACGCCTCGATTTGCGGCCTCGGCCAGGCGGCGCCCAACCCGGTGCGCTGCGTTCAGAAATATTTCCCTCAAGAGGTAGCCTGAGATGAATGCACCCGCTAAGCTGTCTGAAGTGACTCTCAAAACCATCGAGTTCAAGCTCGATGCACAAACCATCCACGCCTTTGAGGGTGAAACCATTCTCAAAGCGGCCAAGCGCCATGGGGTGGATATTCCGCACCTTTGCTACAAAGACGGTTACCGCGCCGACGGCAATTGCCGCGCCTGCGTGGTCGAGATCAAAGGCGAACGCACCCTGGCCCCCAGCTGCTGCCGCAGCGCCACCGAGGGGATGGAAGTGCAGGCCCATAGTGAGCGGGCGGTCAAGAGCCAGAAGATGGTGCTGGAGATGCTGCTCTCGGACATGCCGGATGTGGGATACAAGTGGAACGACGCCTCTGCCTCCGGCGCAGAGGCGCACAGCAACAACATAGGTCAGCACGGCGAACTCAGCCTTTGGGCAGAGCACCTGAACGTCAGCGTGCGCCCGGAGCTCAAAGCCTTGCGCCGCGAACAGCCTAAGTCCGATATGTCGCATCCCGCGATGGCGGTGAACCTAGATGCTTGCATCCAGTGCAACCGCTGCGTGCGTGCCTGCCGCGAAGAGCAGGTGAACGACGTTATTGGCTACGCCATGCGCGGTTCGCACAGCGAAATCGTATTCGACCTGCATGACCCCATGGGCGACAGCACTTGCGTGGCCTGCGGCGAATGCGTCCAAGCCTGCCCCACCGGCGCGCTCATGCCCAAAACCCAAGTGGGCAGCCAGGTGGTGGACAAAAAAGTGGACTCGGTGTGCCCGTTCTGCGGCGTCGGATGCCTTCTGACTTACAACGTGAAGGACAACGTCATCGTCAGCGTGGACGGACGCGACGGCCCGGCCAACCACAGCCGCTTGTGCGTCAAAGGCCGCTTTGGCTTTGACTATGCGGCCAGCCCGCAGCGCCTAACGGTGCCACTGATTCGCAAGGCCGGCGTGGGTAAAGACCCGGAGCAGATCAACCACCTCAACCGCGATACCGCTGATTGGTCGGATGTATTTCGCGAGGCCACTTGGGAAGAGGCCATGGCGCTGGCCGCGGGCGGGCTCAAAGGTTTGCGCGATGCCCATGGCCCCAAATCCTTGGCTGGTTTTGGCTCGGCCAAAGGCAGCAATGAAGAAGCCTATTTGTTCCAAAAGCTGGTGCGCACCGGCTTTGGCAGCAACAACGTGGACCACTGCACGCGCTTGTGCCATGCCTCCAGTGTGGCCGCATTGCTAGAAGGCGTAGGCTCAGGTGCGGTAAGTAACCAGGTCAACGACGTGGAGCACGCAGATCTGATTTTTATCATCGGCTCCAATCCCACGTCCAACCACCCGGTGGCCGCCACCTGGATGAAAAACGCCGCCAAGCGCGGCGCCAAAATCGTGTTGGCCGATCCGCGCATGACCGACCTCGGGCAACATGCCTGGCGCACTTTGCAGTTCAAGGCCGATACCGACGTGGCCATGCTCAACGCGCTGATCCACACGGTGATTGAGGAAGGTTTGGTCGACGAAACTTTTATCGCCAACCGCACCAGCAACTTTGAGGCACTGCGCGATAACGTTAAAGGCTATAGCCCCGAGGCTATGGCGCCGATTTGCGGCATCCCAGCCCAAACCTTGCGCGAAGTGGCGCGGGCGTTTGCCAAGGCCAAAGGCGCGATGATTTTGTGGGGCATGGGCATTAGTCAGCATGTGCACGGTACCGACAATGCGCGTTGCCTGATCGCGCTGGTCAGTGTGACCGGCCAGATCGGCAAACCCGGCTCGGGCCTGCATCCGCTGCGCGGACAAAACAATGTGCAGGGTGCGTCAGACGCCGGCCTAATCCCTATGATGTTTCCCAACTACCAGCGCGTGGACAACGCCGCCGCGCATGCCTGGTTTGAAGACTTCTGGGGTAGCAAGCTAGATGACAAGCCGGGTTACACCGTGGTGGAAATCATGCACAAAGCGCTGGCCGAGGACAGCGACCCGCACAAGATTCGCGGCATGTACATCATGGGCGAAAACCCCGCTATGAGCGACCCGGACCTGAACCACGCGCGCCACGCGCTGGCCAGCCTGGAGCATCTGGTAGTGCAAGATATTTTCATGACCGAAACCGCTTGGTTGGCCGACGTGGTGCTACCCGCTACCGCCTGGCCTGAAAAAACCGGTACGGTCAGCAACACCGACCGCATGGTGCAACTGGGCAAGCAGGCCTTGAACCCACCCGGCCAGGCCCGCGCAGATTTGTGGATATTGCAAGACCTGGCCAAGCGCATCGGTTTGCCATGGGATTACCAGGGCGAGCACGATGGCGTTGCCGCCGTCTATGACGAAATGCGCCGCGCTATGCATGCCGCTATTTCGGGCATCACCTGGGAGCGTTTGCAGCGCGAGTCCAGCGTTACCTATCCCTGCCTGAGCGAAGACGCGCCGGGCACGCCTACGGTGTTTATCGACACATTCCCCACCGCCAGTGGCCGCGTCAAACTGGTACCCGCCGACATCATCCCAGCTAACGAGCGCCCTGATGCGGCCTATCCGTTTGTGCTGATTACTGGCCGTCAGTTGGAGCATTGGCATACCGGCAGCATGACGCGCCGCGCCAAAGTGCTGGACGCCATTGAACCCATGGCCACTGCCTCCATGTGTGGCGCGGACCTCAAGGCCATGGGCGTGGAGGCCGGCGACATCATCACCATCGCCTCGCGCCGGGGCGAAGTGGCGCTGCATGTGCGCCGCGACGACGGCACGCCGCAGGGCGCGGTGTTTGTGCCCTTTGCCTACTACGAGGCCGCAGCCAATGAGCTCACCAATTCCGCGCTGGACCCGGTGGGCAAGATCCCGGAGTTCAAGTACTGCGCCGTCGCTATCCGCAAAGGCGGCAGCACGCGCGAGAACGCCGGCTTTGGTGTCAACGACGCGGCGCTCACCCATTAAATGCCCACGGCAGACCTGCCGCGCCTGACGCAGGCCCAAGCGCCGCTCACACGCGCGGTCGAGGTCGTTAACGAGCACGGCCAGACCCGCCAGCTCGAGATCCCGGCTGAGCGCCCGCTCACGGTTTATGTAGACAAGCGCGAACTCGTCACCCTGATGACCCTGGGCGCGCACCCCGAGTGGCTGGTGCTGGGCTATCTGCTCAACCAGCGCCTGATCCGCGCCGCCACTGAGGTCGAGTCGATCACCGTCGATTGGGAGGTCGGTGCCGCCGCCGTCAAAACCCACCACGGGATTGCCGATCTGTCAGAAAAAACCGCCAAACGCGTGGTCACCACGGGCTGCGGCCAGGGCAGCGTGTTCGGTGACCTGATGGCCGATGTGGACACGATTGCGCTTCCCGATGCCACGCTCACCCAAAGCGCTTTGTACGGCATCGTCAACACCATCCGCTTGCACGACAGCGTCTATAAAGCAGCCGGGTCGGTGCATGGGTGCGCACTGTTCCAGGGCGACACGCTGCTGATGTTTGTGGAAGACGTGGGTCGCCACAACGCCATCGACGCGATTGCCGGTTGGATGGCACTGCAGCCGAGCGACAGCCCGCCCAATAGTGCGCAGCAACGAACAGGCCTGCGCGCCGATAACAAAGTGTTCTACACCACCGGTCGCCTGACCAGCGAGATGGTCATCAAGTCCGCGCAAATGGGTGTGCCCATCGTCATCTCGCGCAGCGGCATCACGCAGATGGGCCACGCTGTCGCGCAGCGGCTCAATTTGTGTGCAATCGGCCGTGCCACCAATAAGCGTTTTCTGTGCTTCAGCGCGCCGCAGCGCTTGGTCTTGCAAGCAGGTTTGGCGGGGGATCCCGTGGTGGTGTGACGCCGGCATTTCAATGCTGGTGCTTTGTGTGATTGCGTAATTGCACTCAATTTGTGCATGGCCTTGCACTGGGGTAAATACCTAATCGATTTCCCGTGTTTTCCGATAGTCTCGGACGTTGTTCTGTTGGCGATTGCATGCGCCTATTTTTTGAAAAAAAAGTAAAGCCTGATGAAGACCTATTCTGATCGTGTGTGTGAAGTGAATGTAGTGGCAATGTATACCGTGACCCTTGCATCGTCCGCAGCGCAAGCCTAATCTTTTGTAGCAGCTACGCATGGATACCTTTCCCCAACTCCTTTTGCATAACGCCAAGACGCGCCCTGAGCGTGCGGCTGTGCGCGAAAAATGCCGCGGTATTTGGCAGACAGTGACCTGGCGTGCGCTGGCAGATGAAGTGCGTGTGCTGGCGGCCGGTTTGTCGGCTGCGGGCGTGCAGCGCGGTGACCATGTAGGGCTGCTCGGCGAGAACCGCCCGCGCCTCTTTGCCGCGATGGCTGCTGTGCAGTGGCTGGGTGGTGTGGTGGTGCCGCTGTTTGCCGACACCACGGCGGCAGAAATTGCGGGCCCGATCCAAAGTGCCAAGATCGGTGTGGTCTTCGCGGAGAACCAGGAACAGGTGGACAAGCTGCTGGCCGCCATGCCGCTGTGCCCGACCATCCGCCACATCATTTATGACGACGACATCGGCATGCGCCACTACCGGCAGTCCCATGTGCAGGCCTATGACGCGCTGCTGGCGCAAGGCCGCGATGGAATGGCACAAGTCGCCGCAAAGTTAGACGCCGAGTTGGCGCGCGGCAGCGCCCAGGATCCGGCGGCCTTGTTTTTTACATCGGGCACGACGGGCCCTGCGCGCGGCGTGGTACACGCCCATGGCGCACTGATTGACCGTGCGCGTGCAGCCGTCGCGATTGACAGCCTGACCGAAGAGGATGCATCGGTCGCCTACCTGCCTCCGGCATGGATTGCCCAGCACATGTTTGCGTACGCGCTGCCGATGGTGGCGGGCTCCTGTGTCTGCTGCCCCGAGTCGTCGGAGACCATGCTCAACGACATGCGCGAGATGGGGCCCACGGTTTTTCTGGCCCCGCCCCGGGTGCTGGAGGCCTTGCTCACGCAGGTCAGCATCCGCATCAACAATACCGGTGGTTTCAAGCGCAACCTGTATGACCACTACATGGCGTTGGCGCAACGCGTGGGTCCGCAGACATTGGCCGGAGAGTCAGTAGATCTTTCAGACAGCCTGGCCTACAGCCTGGGTAATGCGCTCATGTACGGTCCTTTGCGCGACGTCATGGGCATGGGCCGTCTTCGGGTGGCCTATTCAGCTGGGGAGGCGACCGGCCCTGACCTGCTGCTTTTTTACCGTGCGATGGGTATCAACTTGAAGCAGCTCTATGGCTCTACCGAGACGGGCCTGTTCGTTACCGCGCAGTCCAAAGGCCAGGTCAAGCCTGGTGCCGTGGGCGCGGCTGCACCCGGAGTGGAGCTTGCATTCGGTCCCGAGCGCGAAGTGCTGGTGCGTTCGCCGGGTCTCTTCTTGGGTTACCACGATGATGTGCAAGGCACGCAGCGCGCCACCAACGCCGATGGCTGGTTCCACACCGGTGACGCTGGCTGGCTGGACGAGGACGGTCAGCTGCACATTGTCGACCGGGTGCAGGATGTTGGCGCGCTCAAGGACGGCACGCTGTTTGCGCCCAAGGTGGTGGAGAACAAACTCAAGTTCTCGCCTTACATCAACGAGGTCGTGGCCTTTGGAAATGGTCGCGACCACGTCTGCGTTTTTGTTGATATCGACGCCGAGGCGGTGGGTAATTGGGCGGATAAACAAGGCCTGACCTACACCGGCTTTGCCGATTTGACAACGCTGGACGCAGTCTACGGTTTGATCGGCGAAGTGATCGCTACTGCCAATGCCGCGATGGCGCAAGACCCACAACTGGCGCATGCGCAAATTCACCGCTTCCTGCTGCTGCAAAAGCGCCTGGAGCCAGACGACGGTGAGCTCACCCGCATGCGCAAAGTCCGCCGCGATGTGGTGTCCAGCCGTTTTGCCAGCCTCGTGCAGGCGCTGTACGACGGCAGCCCCATGGGACATGTCGATGCCGAAGTGCGCTATGCAGACGGCAGCGTAGGCACTATCTCTGCCGATATCAAGATCCGTGACGCGAAGACTTTCGCTGTACAGACACGTAAGAAGGCCGCCTGACATGGACATGGCAACCCACGACCACGCGCATACCGACGACACGGCGACCATCCAACGGGGTTTCGCCATTGGCAAGCCCATCCTGGAGCTCGACGCGGTCTCGCTGCGCTTTGGCGGCGTCAAGGCCTTGACCAACATTTCGTTCAATGTGCTGGAGCACGAAATCCGCGCCATCATCGGCCCCAACGGCGCGGGAAAAAGCTCGATGCTGAACGTGATCAACGGCGTTTACCGGCCGCAAGAAGGGACGATCACCTTTCGGGGCGAGAAGCTCAGCGACATGACGCCCAACCGCGCGGCGGGTCTGGGTATATCGCGTACCTTCCAGAACATTGCGCTGTTCAAAGGCATGACGGTGCTGGACAACATCATGGCCGGCTGCAGCCAGCGCGAGCATGCCAACTTCCTCGAGGTCGCTTTCCAGCTGCCGCGTGCCCAGCGCGAAGAGACTGCCAACCGCGAGACGGTAGAAGAGATCATCGAGTTCCTGCAAATTGAGCACATCCGCAAAACGCCGGTAAAAC
>JAEMRG010000240.1 GCA_016463455.1 Rhodoferax sp. | reverse complement strand
GTATCCCGTCCACACCGGCCAGTTGGCCGTAGCTGGTTTGGGTCAAACCGGAAATCGCGTTCAACACACAGTTAATCAGCAACTTGGACCACAAGTCGGCCATCACGTTCTGCGAGATGCGCACGGGCACCTGGGCGCTGGCAAACAGGTCGGCGATGCGCGAGAAGACTTCTGGCGCGTTGCCCAACCTGCAAGCCTGCATGCTGCCGATAAGCAACTCGCCCCGGCCGTGGTGTTTCACGCAACCGGGCGCTGTAATTTCGGTGGCTACATAAACCACCGTTGGAATCACTGGATTGGCTAGTGCACTGGCGATGAGGGCAACATTTTCCACGCCGTTTTGCAAACTCATGATGATGGCATCGGGGGCCAGGTGGGCTGCCATGCTGTGCGCCACCGCCACGGTGTCCGTGGACTTCACGCAAAACAACACCAGGTCCGCTGTGCGCAAGGCCGTGAAATCTGTGCTGGCTTGCAGGCGAACGGTTTGTACGCCATCGGCATGGGCCAAGTCCAGTTGCAAGCCATGGCTTTCTATCGCCTTCACATGCGCGGGCCGGCCGATCAGCGTGACCCGATGCCCGGCGCGCGCCAGCATGGCGCCGAAAAAACTACCAACGGCGCCCGCGCCTACCACGGCAATATGCTCAAAAGGGGATGTGCGCATAAGGGTTCCTTCGGGGCGCAAAGTATAGGCGGCGTGTTGAGCCGGCTCGCAAGCCAGCATAGGCGCTGCGCAGCCCAGACGGGCGAATTTAAGCCATCAGCCCCAGAAATTTCGGCAGGGCGGTTGACAATGCGGGTAGCAGCGCGATGAGCAAGCTACCCACAAAAATCGCCAACAAGGCGGGGGTTACCGAGGCGGCGACGGCGCTAAGGGGTTTGCCGAACATTGCGGAAGCAAAGAAAATATTCATTCCTGCCGGTGGGCATAAAAAGCCCATCTCCATGGCCGCCAAAAACAAGATGCCAAAGTGCACGGGTTCGATGCCATAGCTTTGGGCTACGGGCAGCAACAAAGGTACCAGCACCACAATGGCTGCAAATATCTCCATCAAGGCGCCGGCGAAAAGCAAAAAAACCACCAAAGCGACCAGAAACATTTCTTGATTCGGGATCAGGCTTTGCGTTGCTGTAATGGCGGCATCGGGAATGCCCGCATCAATCAGGAAGTTGGTCAGCGCCAGCGCCATGCCTAGGATGAGGAGTACCCCGCCGATGATTTGGGCGGCATCGCTAAGGCAAGCAAAAAATGTCTTCCATGTCAATTCGCGGTGCGCTAAGGCCTGGGTCAGCACGGCATACGTCGCGGTCAGTGCGGCGCTTTCCATGGGCGTAGCCAAGCCGCTGACGAGCGAGCCGATCGCCACCACCGGCGCCATGATTTCCCATTTTGCGAGCCAAATAGTCGGCCACAGGCCGGCGCTCGGCGCCCGGGTGGCCAAGCGGGGCGCATCCGCCTTGGTTTGCAAAAAACCACCAAAAATCAGCAAAGTCACGACCATGACCAAGGCCGGTATTGCGCCGGCTACAAACATCGTGCTGATGGGCACACGCGCCACAATCGCGTACATGATGAGCGGCACGGAAGGGGCCAGCAGCACGCCTAAGGCGCTGGCGCTGGTGACCAGCCCTATGCCTTTGTTCTCCGGATAACCCGCATTGCGCAGCAGCGGCAGCATCAGTCCGCCAAGCGCCAAAATGGTAACGCCACTGCCTCCCGTAAATGCGGTGAAAAATGAACATAACAATGCGACCGCGATGACGGACCCTTTAAGGCCCCCACCAAACAGGATAAGGAACAAGTTGCCGAGCCTTTGCGTCGCCCCGGTGCGGGCAAAGAGCAGCCCTGCCAAAGTAAACAAGGGCAGCGCGGGTAAGGAGGGGTTGACCGTAATTTGGTAGTGCGACAAGGCCACCGAAGCCAAGGGCATGCCCTCGCTCCAAAAAAGCACAAGGGCCAGACCACCCAAAACAGTGAATATCGGTGCCCCCGCTACCAAGGCTGCGGCGAGCAAGGCTAAAGCCGGCCAGGGGGAGAAGGCCGTTCCCTCCAACTGGCCTGCGATGACCCAGCCCAGGCAGGGCGCCGCTGCGGACAAGAGGTAGCCCAGTTTGAAATGCTTTGCACACCTGGCACCCAATTTAAAACCCAGTAACAAAAAGCACAAGGGCATGCACGCTTGCAGCGTCCAGATGGGCAGGCCATAGGCTAAGGTGTGCGCGGCATCGCGCTCCGTGAGCACGAATTGCCAGCTCGCATACGCCAGCATGCCGCATACCACAGCGGCAAGAAGCTGAGCCAAGCGCCACGCAAGCGTCAGCCCCTTGCTACCATCATTGGAGCCAAAGGACGTAAGGTGGCCGTGCCTTTCTGCGGCAAGCGCGCCAAACATCGCAAGCACCAGCCCTAAGTGCTGTACGACGACCGGCGCATTGGCAATGCCGCTGCCCATCATGGGTCGCATCGCTATCTCGATCACTGGAATGAGCATCATCAGCCCTAAAGCAAGGGCGGCAATTTGTTCGTCGATGCGACCCAGCCAAGAGCCGAGCGCGCCGGGGCGTGCCATAGTCACTTTGCCTTGCCCGCGCGGAAGTCTTTCAAATGGGCCAGCACTTCATCAAATGTGTCGGCCGCCACCATGGTGCCGCGAATCCGCGGATACAGCTTTTCAGCAAACTCGGTCCATTCCCGCATTTGCTCGGCGTTGGGACGGTTGACTGTCAGCCCCCGCTTTTTCATGGCATCCACCGCGTCATTGACTTCCTGGCGGGCCTTCGCGCGAATTTGTACGCCGGCTTTTTCGCTTGCCGCGCGCATGGCCGCCTGCGTGGCGGGGCTCATATCGTCCCAGGCCTTCTTGGTGAGCACCAAAGCGCCCACAATCGGCGCCCAGTTGATCTCCAACATATGGGGCGCCGAGGTATAAATTTGCGTGGCTAAGGCGTAGTAGGGCGTCGAGGGCACTACGTTGATCATCCCGGTCTGGATAGCCGGAAGTATGTCGGAAGTCTCCAGCGGCACCGGTGTGTAGCCCAGGCTTTTCATGATCGCCTGTTGGTCAGGCTCCGAGCCCCAGGTGAAAAATTTCATTTTCTTGAAATCATCAGGCCTAACGGCCGGGTCTTTGGAGAAAAAGCGCACCCAGCCGGCATCGCCCCAGGCCAAAACGACAAAGCCTTTGTCCAAGAATTTTTTCTCCATGGAAGTGCGCATTTTTTCGCGCACATAGTCCACTTCCTCCCAGGATCTAAACAGCATGGGTATAACTTGCAGCGCGTTGATTGAGGGCTCAATCTCTTGCAATCCCACCACGGAGAGCAAGGCGCCTTGTAATTGGCCGATGCGCATACGCCGCGCCATTTCCGCTTCGCCGCCCTGGCTTCCGTCCGGATAGACGACGTATT
>JAEMRG010000239.1 GCA_016463455.1 Rhodoferax sp. | reverse complement strand
AAAGAGCGCACCCAAGAAGAGTTTTTCAATGCTTTTGAGGCTTTGTTGGCCAAAAAATCCCACATCGTGATGACCAGCGATACCTATCCCAAGGGCCTGACGGACATCCACGAACGCCTGGTTTCGCGCTTTGATTCTGGCCTGACGGTCGCCATCGAGCCGCCCGAATTGGAGATGCGGGTGGCGATTTTGATCAACAAAGCGCGCGCCGAGGGCGCAGAAATGCCCGAGGAAGTGGCCTTTTTCATCGCCAAAAATGTGCGCTCCAATGTCCGCGAGCTGGAGGGCGCTTTGCGCAAATGCCTGGCGTATTCGCGCTTTAACCAGAAGGAAATTTCCATCCCGCTGGCCCGCGAAGCCTTGCGCGATCTGCTGTCGATCCAAAACAGGCAGATCTCTGTGGAAAACATTCAAAAAACCGTGGCTGACTATTACAAAATCAAGGTCGCCGACATGTATTCCAAGAAGCGCCCGGCCAGTATTGCCCGGCCGCGCCAGATCGCCATGTACCTGGCCAAAGAGCTAACGCAGAAAAGCCTGCCCGAAATCGGCGAGCTTTTTGGCGGGCGTGATCACACCACGGTGCTGCACGCAGTGCGCAAAATCAGCCTAGAACGCCAGCAAGCGACGGAATTGAACCAGCAACTGCACGTTTTGGAGCAAACCCTCAAAGGCTGAGATAAAAGTGCCTTTCTCGACGGAAAACAGGCCAATAAGCAGCGAAAATAGCGGGTGCTGCACGTTTGCGCCTGCCAGCGGTAAATAGATAGAAATTTGGAGTCCTACATGATCGTTTTGAAAGCCACGCAAGACCAAGTGTTGTCCGTGTTGCAATCGGTGGCCGGCATCGTCGAACGTCGCCACACCTTACCCATTCTTGCCAATGTGCTGGTGCGCAAAACCGGCTCTAGTTTGCAATTGACTACCAGCGACCTGGAAATCCAGATCCGCACCAGTGCGGAGCTTGGCGGCGATGCCGCTGATTTCAGCACCACCATCGGCGCGCGCAAGCTGATCGATATTTTGCGCACCATGCCCGCCGACCAGTCCGTGTCTCTGGAAGCTAGCCAAAGCAAAATCATCCTCAAAGGCGGCAAAAGCAAATTCACCTTGCAAACCCTGCCCGCGGAAGACTTTCCGCTGGTGCAAGAGTCGCCCAGTTTTGGCCCGGTTTTCAGCGTCCCGCAAAAAACCCTCAAAAGCCTGCTCAGCCAAGTGTCATTCGCCATGGCTGTGCACGATATCCGCTACTACCTCAACGGTATTTTGTTTGTTGCCGAAGGCAAACAGCTCAGCCTGGTCGCCACCGATGGCCACCGTTTGGCCTTTGCCTCGGCCACGCTGGACGTGGAAGTGCCCAAGCAGGAAGTCATCTTGCCGCGCAAAACCGTGATCGAGTTGCAGCGCCTGCTCTCGGACGCCGAAGGCGCCATCGATATGCAATTTGCCAGCAACCAGGCGCGCTTTAGTTTTGAGGGCATGCAGTTTGTGACCAAGCTGGTCGAGGGCAAGTTCCCCGACTACAACCGCGTCATCCCCAAAAACCATAAAAACCGTATCGTGCTGGGCCGCGCCACCCTGCTGTCCACCTTGCAGCGCACCGCGATTCTGACCAGCGACAAATTCAAAGGCGTACGCCTGAATATCGACCCCGGCAGCCTGCGCATGGCGGCCAACAACGCCGAGCAGGAAGAGGCAGTGGACGAGATTGATATCGACTACCAGGGCGACAGCATCGAAATCGGCTTTAACGTGACCTACCTGATCGACGCCTTGTCCAATATGAGCCAGGAAATGGTCACCCTCGAGTTCTCGGACGGCAACAGCTCGGCGCTGATGACCATCCCCGACAACGCCACCTTCAAATACGTGGTGATGCCCATGCGCATTTGATTGCGCCCCGTCCGGTGCCCCCAAGCCAAACCCCCGCAGCCCGGGGGTTTGGACATTCAAGAACAGCAGATTTTTTGAGTGGCAACGCAAAACCTTAATGGTTGGCGATGCCCGAATTGATAACCAGAAGACTTCTCCATGACCCAAGACAAGCAGCCCGACGCCCTTCACAATGACTCTGGCGAAGGCGTCAACACCGGCGAAAGCGGCGAGGACAGCTCCAACTTTCAGCCCACCATAGACACCAACCAGGCCGGCGCCACCGACGCCTATGGCGAAGGTTCCATCCAGATTCTCGAAGGCCTGGAGGCCGTGCGCAAGCGTCCGGGCATGTACATCGGCGATACCTCGGACGGCACCGGCTTGCACCATTTGGTGTTCGAGGTGGTGGACAACTCCATCGACGAATCGCTGGCAGGGCATTGCGACGATATCGTGGTCACCATCCACTCGGACAACTCCATCAGCGTGACTGACAACGGCCGCGGCATTCCCACCGGCGTGAAGATGGACGACAAGCACGAGCCCAAACGCAGCGCCGCAGAGATCGCGCTCACCGAGCTGCATGCGGGTGGCAAGTTCAACCAAAACAGCTACAAAGTTTCGGGCGGCCTGCACGGCGTGGGCGTGAGCTGCGTCAACGCACTGTCCAAAATGCTGCGCCTGACGATCCGGCGCGACGGCAAAGTGCACGTCATGGAGTTCAGCAAAGGCTTTGTGCAAAACCGCATTACCGAGATGCAAGACGGTGTGGAAGTCTCGCCCATGAAGATTGCGGGCGATACCGAAAAGCGCGGCACCGAAGTGCACTTTTTGCCCGACACCGACATCTTCAAAGAAAACAATGTTTTCCACTACGAGATTTTGAGCAAGCGCTTGCGCGAGCTGAGCTTTTTGAACAATGGCGTGCGTATCCGCTTAAAGGACGAGCGCACCGGTAAAGAAGACGACTTCTCGGGCGCAGGCGGCGTGAAGGGCTTTGTGAACTTCATCAATAAAGGCAAGAGCGTTCTCAACCCCAACATCTTCCACGCCACGGGCGACCGCCAAAGCGACCAAAACACCAACATCGGTGTGGAGGTGGCGATGCAGTGGAACAGCGGCTACAACGAGCAAGTGCTCTGCTTTACCAACAACATCCCCCAGCGCGACGGCGGCACCCACCTGACCGGCCTGCGCGCGGCCATGACGCGTGTCATTAACAAATACATCGACGAATCTGAGCTGGCCAAAAAAGCCAAAGTGGAGGTGACGGGCGACGATATGCGCGAAGGCTTGTGCTGCGTGCTCAGCGTCAAAGTGCCCGAGCCAAAATTTAGCAGCCAGACCAAAGACAAGCTGGTCTCCAGCGAAGTGCGCGGCCCGGTGGAAGACATCGTCAGCAAACTGCTGGCCGACTACCTGCAAGAGCGTCCCAATGACGCCAAGATCATCGTCGGCAAAATTATTGAAGCGGCGCGCGCCCGCGAGGCGGCCCGCAAAGCGCGCGACATGACGCGGCGCAAAGGCGTGCTCGACGG
>JAEMRG010000028.1:9647-13620 GCA_016463455.1 Rhodoferax sp. | reverse complement strand
TCGGTACCCATGTTTGTGTTTGCCGCCAACATCATGAACGCGGGCACGGTGAGTGAACGCATTTTTGATTTCTGCCGCATCCTGGTAGGCCGTATGCGCGGCGGCCTGGCGCAGGTGGATATTGTGGTGAGTGTGATTTTTTCCGGCATGAGTGGCAGCGCGATTGCCGACGCGGCCGGCCCGGGCTTGGTCACCATCCGCGAAATGCTGAAAAAGCCCGAGTACACGCCCGGCTTTGCCGGTGCGGTGGTAATGGCCAGCGCCACATTAGGCCCCATCATCCCGCCCAGCATCCCGATGGTGATTTACGCCCTGGTCTCCGGCACCTCGGTCGGGGCTTTGTTTTTGGGCGGCGTGGTGCCCGGCGTGTGCATGGCTTTGCTGATGATGCTGGTCGTCCACATCATTGCGACGCGGCGCAATATGCCGCGCGAAGCGCCGGTGCCCTTGCGCGCCTGGCCGCAGATTTTTTTTCGGGGCGCCCTGCCCTTGTCTATGCCGCTGGTGCTGCTGGGCGGTATTTACAGTGGCGCATTTACACCCACCGAAGCGGCTGCGGTTGCCGCCTTGCACGCGCTGGTGCTAGCGGCGCTGGTATTTCGCGCCTTAAGCTGGCGCAGCTTCTGGGCCGTGGTGCTGGAGTCCACGCGCAGCAGCGCAGTGATCACCCTGATTCTGGCTGGCTCCTTCATCCTGAACTACGCCTTCACCGCAGAAGGCGTGCCCCAGGCGATGGCGCATGGGGTCGAAGGCATGCAACTGTCGTCCCTGCAGTTCTTGCTCTTCGTCAACCTATTGTTTTTAGTGCTGGGCTGTTTTTTAGACGTATCCGTGTTGTTGCTGGTGTTTGTGCCCATGCTGCTGCCGGCGGTCAACTTGTTGGGTATCGACCTGGTGCACTTTGGCGTGCTGGTCGTGCTCAATATGATGATCGGCCTGATTCATCCCCCCTTTGGCATGCTGCTGTTTGTCATCAAAGCGCTCACTGGCATACCGATTAGCGCGATGATGAAAGAAGGCTGGCCGTTTTTACTGATGCTGCTGGCACTACTTTTGGCCATCACCGTCTTCCCGCAAATCGTGCTCTGGCTGCCCCAGACCATGGGCTACGGAGTGCGCTAGGCGCAAGCGCATAGCCAACTTATTTTTTATCCAGCGCCACCTGAACTTTGCGGGTAATGCGCCATACGCTCCACAGCACGATTGGCACTGAGGCCCCCACGGCTACCTCCAGGTTGATGGGCACGCCCGCCGCAATCAGGGCTTTGACGGCGTAGTGCAGCAGGCTCACCACGTAATACGAAATAGCCGCGATCGACAAGCCTTCCACCGTGGTTTGCAAGCGCAGTTGCAATTCCTGCCCGCGGGTCAGCTTTTCCAGCAATTGCTGGTTTTGCAATTCAGTGGCAATGTCCACCCGGGTGCGCAGCAAGGCACTGGTGCGGGACACGCGTTCGGACAAGGTCGCTAAGCGCTGGGCGGTTGCCGCCACGGTCGCCATAGCCGGCGACAGGCGGCGCTGCATAAATTCGCCAATCGTCTGGGTGCCGGGCATGACTTTTTCGCGCAACTCGGCAATGCGCTGCACTACCAGGTTGTTATAAGCCTGGGTCGCCGAAAACCGGTAACTGTGAATGGCCACATACCGCTCCACCCGCGCCGCCAGCGCTACCAATTGGTCCAGCAATTGCTGGTCGCTGGCGGTATTGCCTTCCAGCCGGGCGGTGATGTCGGCCAGTGCGGTCTCGGCCTGTGCCAGTTCCGGCCCTAGGTCTTTGACAACGGGTAAGCCGCGCAGCGCCATCAGGCGGTAGGTTTCTAGCTCCAGCAAGCGCTGCGAAATCCGCCCGGCACGCGCCTGGCTGGTGCCCAGCGGCGCCACCACCAGCATGCGTTCAAAGCCGTCGGCGCCGATCTTGAATTCGGTGTAAGCCGCCGAATGGCCGTGGCCCAGTTGCGAGCCCACGATGTCCGAGCCGGCTAACCATTGCTGGGCCAATTCCATCAACGCGCTGCCCTGCTGCAAGTCGCCATGCACCATGGCGAGCTGCACCGCAGCCACCGTGGCGCCGGGAATAGCGCGCAGCCACTGGGCCGACCCGGCCAGCGCCGCCAACACTTCGGCGGGCTGGCGCACACTGTCGGAAGCGGCCAAGGGCTGGACGATGGAGTAACGCGTGAATTCGCTATGGCGTTCCCACTTCAGGCTATAGCCCTCTAAATACAGACGCAAAAAATTGCCTTCCAAGCTCTGCGCCGTCAGCCCGGCCTGGCCCGGTAAAGCGCGCAAATGGGCCGCTTCCTGATCGCGGCTGATATCGGCATTGAGCACCGCCACAAAAGTGACCAGCGCGGGCAGCTGCAAACTGGCCGGCGGGCGGGCATGAACCTCATCATGCAGCTGGCGACGCAGCGCGTCATCAGGTGGAAGCAAATGCGGGGCGGGGACCATGGAACTCCTTGGGGTCAGTTGGGCAACGCACAGGATACACAAACACAGTGGCAGCAAATAATGGGGGCCGCAGGGAGCTCGCCTTGCCTAAGGCGCTTTGCAGTGCTAGGCGATGCCTATAGGGGCGGCAAATTCGCGTTGGCCCGCAACTTGCTATACCGAATCACAAGCGGCAACTTGTAGGCGCCGCTTGCAGGCATCCGCACGATGGCAGTGGCCAAAGTTGGCCCTGCTCAGCGGGTAGGTAAGGCGTGCAAACGCCTTATAGCCAACGCAGGAGTGCGCCATGGCACAAGGAATTGGAATTCAAAGCATGGGCTGGGAAATCCGCTCAGGCCATTACGCAGGCAACGCAGGCGAACGCAAGAAAAAGCGTGAGCAGCGCCTGCGCCAATTGATCGCGTCGCTGCAATCGGGCTCCTTGGACGCCGCGCGCCTGGCCTTTAGCGCTGTGGTCAGCCAGGACGAGGACATGGCGCACAACAGCCACATCAGCCACATTGGCGCAGCCCTGCAAAGCAGCAACCTGCCCGGCGCCTGGCGCTGTGCCCAGGACTTGCGCCCCGCCTACCCCTGGGCTTTTGTCGCCCCGCCCAAACACCTGAGCCATGCACCGCCGATTGCGAGCCAGCCCCAGGAAGCAAAAGGCTTTACCCACGGCCTGACCGGTCGCCTGTTTGACCTGATCGCCTGAGGCGCCATCAACGATTTTCACGCTCAGCTTGGGCAGGCCGTCGATCTGCAGTCAGTCGCTGACCTGCACACCCTTCCAGAAGGCCACCCGGTCACGGATCGAGGCCGCTTCGGGCTTGGGGTCTGGGTAATACCAGACGCAGTCGGCGTTGAGTTCGCCGTCCACCATCAGCGAGTAGTAATGGGCCTGGCCCTTCCAAGCGCAACTGCTTCGGTGGTTGCTGAAGTGCACCAACGCGCGGTTCAGGGCGCTGGCGGGGAAATAGTGGTTGCCCTCGACCATCACGATATCGTCGCTTTGGGCAATCACGGTGTTCTTCCAAATGGCTTTCATAGTGCTACTTTCCAAAATGAGCCTGCTAGACGCCCGTCGGCAGGGGCTTTGGTACCTGAAGGCGTGTTGCGGCACCAGGCGAGATAGTATCCTGCCGCATCGTTAGTTATCCCAAGCCTTCATGGAAACCATCCCCCTTTTCCCGCTTTCCCATGGCCTTTACCCTGACGGCCGCCTGGACCTGCAAATCTTTGAAGTACGCTACCTGGACTTGGTGCGCCGCTGCCACCGCGAGCAAATACCATTTGGCATCGCCTGGATCGAGCAAGGCCAGGAAGTGACGGTGCCCGGCCAGATGCCTACGCTTTTTAATTACGGCACGCTAGCCCATATTGACAGCCTGGAAACCGTGCAGGCCGCGCTGCTGCGCATACGTTGCCATGGCGGACAGCGCTTTGCCCTGCACCGCACCCACGCCGGCCCGCTGGGCGTGTGGCAAGGTGATGTGGAGTACCTGGCGCCCGATGCCGCCTTGGACATCCCGCCCGAATTGG
>JAEMRG010000028.1:0-9547 GCA_016463455.1 Rhodoferax sp. | reverse complement strand
TCCTCCTCATCGGCGCTGAGATTGGCCAGTATCAGCGCCTCCATATCCGCCACGGCGATGTCTATGGCCTGGCCTGCCAGGTTGCGCGGCTTAGTGATGTCGGCGCGGCGATACACCGATCGTAAAAGTGCCGGCATCTCTTGCGCGCCGAAGTCGATCACCTGCGTCGCATCGCTGCCTTGCGAGCTCGTAAGACGGCGCTTTTCAGCGAGCAGCAAACCCTTGAGTTTTTCGCGTTTGGCGGCTTCGCCTTCGGTCTGCAAATGCGCGAAGCCCACCACGGTGAGACTGAGGCTGGGCCGATCACGCAAAGCCTGCGCCACCTTGTCCAGGGCTGCGCGGGCCGCATCGCTCAAGCGCGCACTGCCAGGCGCAAAGGCTAGTGTGCTGAGTTCGGTGCCACTGCCACCACTGAAGGCCTTGGCCAGCAGACTAAAGGGCGCAGTGATGGCCTTGGCCACCAGGTTGGCAACGGCATCCCAGAGCACCGTAGTGATACGAAACTGCGGGTCACTCAGGGAACCGCTGATAGGTAAGTCCAAGTCGATCATGCCATCGCGGTCCGCCAACAAGGCCACCGCCAACTTCACCGGCAGGCTCGCGGACTCGCCCTCCAGCTTGTCGCCAAAGGTCAGCTGGCTGAGCACCAATTTGTTGCTAGCAGTGAGTTGGCCATCAGGCTGTACGGTGTAGTGCAGGTCCACACTGAGTTTGCCGCGCTCAATGCCATAGCCCGCGTACTTGATGGAATAGGGCGACAAAGGCGGCATCTCCAGGTCGCTCGCAAGGGCATTGATATCCAGAGCCAGCGGCTGCGCCAACGGGTTGAGTTTGCCCCGAATTTCCAATGCGGCAGTGCCCTCCGCCCGGCCACGCAGCTCAAGGTCGGCCAGCGGCAGCACACCGCCTTGGCCTTGGTTGGAAATGCCGCTGAGTCTGCCGGTCAGGCCCGTGAGGTCAGCGGTGTAATTGGGCTGTATGAAGCGATCGGAGAACAAAACCCGCCCATTGACCATGGTGATGGGCCCCAGCGCAATCATGGCCGCCGGGTCTGTCGATGCCTCGCTCTGGCCGGACGAGGCCGGCGCAATGTGCACCAGGTCCTGCAAGTTCAAGCGGCCTTGCGGGTTCACGATCAAGCGGGCATAAAAGTCCGACAGCGCTGCTTCACGGACCTGCACCTTGGTGGCAATGCCAGGGGCCAGGCTGAAGTCGATGCCGGGCACATTCAAGGCCTTCCAGCTCATCAACTCTTCGACCAAGTTTGCGGCCCCACGGCCGGAGGTCGTGGCCTTAAAGTCTTCCAGCGCAGCGTCGCCCTTGACGCTCATCTGCGGTCCGTCGGCCAGCGCGGCGTACTGCACCTGGCCTTTGAAGCTGGTGTCAGCACGCAGTACCGTCAAGTTCAAGCCGCTGGCGGCATAGGCGGCAAAAGCATGTGCGGGCACATCCAAGGCGTCCACCTCGCCCTGGACTAAGACCGGGTCCCACATCAAAGTGCCGGTGTAGCGCAGCTTGCCCGCTTCGGCCTGGCCGGATTTAATATTGGCCGAAACATGCAAAGGCATGGGCGTATTGCCCTGCGGCAGAAAATTTTTGGCTTGTACCTGCAAGCCACTGATCTCCATACGCACCGGGCGCGTAGGCATGCGGTCTGAAAAAACGAGCTGCCCATCCTCGAGCCTGAACTCTCCTACATGGAGCTTCCAAGGCTGGGGCGACTTGGGCGCATCGGGCTGGGTACTTGTATTGGGCTTGGTCGCCGCTGGCGCGACCATCGCAGCAGCGCCAGGACCCTCGGTCTTGAGCCAGGCCTCGAACATCCATTGACCCGCGGCATCACGGCGCATACCGGTGCTGGGCTTGTGCAGCACCACTTTGCCGACGTAAGCGGTGCGCGCCTGCTTTTCCAGCCGTATATCGCTTAGCTCCAGCAACTTAAATTGGGGCAAGTCGGCAGAGCTTGGGCCTCTATAGCTGCCAGTCGCATTGGTTTGGCTAACAGTGGACGCCTTGTCACCGACCAGCGCCACATCGCGCAATGCCAGCTTTTGTACGACTGCACTTTGGCGCGCGCCGTCCCAGGCGAAGTTCAAATGCGTGGAGGCGTGCCCGCGTAAGCTTGGCTCCAGATAGGGTGTGGCATAGCCGGCGACCCAGCCCAGATCGAAGTCAGTGATCTCAAGCTGCGCTTTACCGGCGTCCAAGGTGCCACCACCTTGCAGATTGATTTGGGCCGTCGGTGCCGCGGCGGCCTCGGTCAAGGACAGTAGGCGCGTCTTGAGGTCTAGCGTTGCGGCGGATTTCATCGGCCATTGCAGCTTAGAAAGCGTGCCCTGTAAGTCCCGAAGGCCCAAGCGGGTGGCCGGCGCGGTGGCAAGATCGGTCCAATCCAGGGTGGCATCCTTGAGGGTCAAGGTGTCGAGCTGGAGTGTCCAGGGCGCAGTCGCAGGCCTTGCTTTGTTTTCTTGGACGCTAAGGCCCCAAGCGTCTGCGCTAGTCGCTACCCATGGGTTTTCATTCTGTTGCGCGGGCGCAGGAGGCAAGAAATTGAGCTGACCATCGGCGGCGCGCACCAGTTGGAACTGGGGGGCATTCAGGGTCACAGCCGAAAGCCTGACGCTACGCTCCAGCGGGCGTACATCCAACAGTCCTAATTGCAGGCTGTCCGCAAAAAATAGCGGTTTGCCCTGAAGATCTTGCACTTGTAGCTGACCTACTGTGACCGAACCCGAAAGCGCAAGCGCAAGCGCAGTTTGCGGGTTTTGCGAAAAATTCAGGCGCAGGTCGGCATCCAAGATAGCACTGTGCGCTTGAATCGGCAGGTCATTGGCTAGGTAGGCCCGGTAGGGCGCAATATCGAGCTGTCTGATCTTGATCTCGGCGTCTGCCTTGAGGCTTTGCCCGAACGGGCTAAGGTGGACCTGGGAGTCCACGCGCCCTCCATTGAGCACAAAGGCCAGGCGCGGCGAGACTACGACATCGCGCTTGGAATCAAGGTTACTCAGATGCGCAAGGCTTATCTGAAGGTCACGAAGCGTATGCAGGCGCTCTTGACCAACAGCACGGTCGGCGAAATCCATACTGCCGTGATTCACAGTCAGCTTGTGAAGTGCAAACCTTGGTGCCGGTACAGCGAGCGCGTCATCGGCCTGGTTCAGGCGCAATACGATATCGTCGATGTCATAGTGACCCTCACCCAAGCGGGTCAGTCGCGCTTTGGGGCCGTCCACCGTTAGCGCATCGATCACTGGCGCCCACTGGAACAGGGACAGCGCTTGGGCATCTAAATACATGCGATCGGCCGAGAACTGCACACCCTTGCCATCTGCGGTGGCTACCACCAAGTCGCGCAAAGTTAACTCTAGGGACCAGGGCGAAAACGCGATACTTCCAATGGTGACTTGACGCCCCAACCAGTCGCTCAGGCGACTCTGGGTCTGACTTTTGACCAGCGGCGGCACCACGATCCAGGTCAGCACCCATAAGGCGAGTAAGCCGCCAAAACACCAGGCCACGACACGCAACCAGCGGCTAGATAGAAGCGCGGGGGTATTCATGGGAGTGGATTCGTGCGATAGCGTGGAACCGGATAGTAAACAAGCGCTGGATTCAAGCACCGCGCTGTTCACTCACTCCGTGAATTTTTCTGCGCGGACCTAGGGATTGAGCAATGCCGAGAGCACCGACCTCTCACGGGCTTTGCGCAGCTTCAGTGCCACTGGTGTGTGGCACCGCCAGTCAAACTAAAGTCGATCCTACCCGTTTGCTCGCCGAGATTAGCAGGCAAACGGGTGCGTTAGAGAAACAAGTAGTCGGGGATCAATGGGTCAGCGCTTGAGCTGATCTCGGATTTCACGCAGCAGCAAAACATCCTCAGGCGTACTTGCTGGCGCTTGCTCAGCCGGCGCAGCCTCCGCCCGCTTCATGCGGTTGATCTGCTTGACCATCAAGAAGATCACGAAGGCCAAGATCAGGAAATTCACTGCCACGGTGATGAAGTTGCCATAAGCAAAAACGGGGATGCCTGCTTTTTTCAGGGCATCGAGCGTTAGCGGCACCGTCTCAGGCACCTGGGCCAGTGCAATAAAGTAGTTGGAAAAGTCCAACCGACCAAACACCATAGAGACCACGGGCATGATCAAGTCCACCACCATGGCATCCACAATTTTCCCAAATGCGGCACCCACAATCACCCCGATGGCTAAATCGACCACATTGCCTTTTAGCGCAAATTCTCTAAACTCTTTGAGTATCTTTAATCCAATTAAATATAGTTAAAAAATTAAATATAACATAAGGGAAATACCGGCCTAAAGAGGGCAACCAGCGCCTGGGTCGGGCAAGTCATGCGGGCAATTCCCCATAGGCACCGTCCCAGCTCTGGGTTATCTTCGGGGGAATGACACTGGCAATCTCCCTCCTTTTTATCCTCACCTACGCCGCTATTGTTTTTGAGCACCCGCTGGGCGTCAACAAATCGGCGGCCGCCCTGCTGGGTTCTGGCGCGCTCTGGGTGATTTATGCCGTGGCCGGGCCCCAGGCGGGGGCGGTCAGTACTGAGCTAGCGCAATCGCTTCGACTGAGCCAATCGAGATGACCCATTATTTGAAGATAGCCGCGGTCTTTGCGTTGGCGTGGTCGGTCAATGCCTTTTCCCCGGCACTGCTTGCGCACCTGGGGCAGGCCGGCGGCACGGAGTCTGCGATTGCCCAGACGCTGTGGTGCCTGAGTTTGTTTCTGGTCTTTGGTTGGGCTTGCAGCAAGGCTTCTGAGGGGACGGTTTTCCCCAGTTTCACATTGCAGTTGTTGGTGGGTATTGTCTTGCACGATGCCTTGGCGCCTCTGTCTTCGGCGCTGACCTTGTCGGTCGTGGTGTGTACGGCCTTGGCTGCCATTATTCTCAAGTCTGGCGGTGATGAGATTGAGCGCAAGGATTTTTTGCGTATCGCTTACCCCACGGTGATGATTGCCGTGTTGGGTTATCTGTTGACTTTCATTGTCATGTTCTTGCTGCTGATGGCACTGGGCTTGGATGGAAAAACGGCTGCGCTCTTGTCTGCGATTTTGGGTTCAACCGACCCTGCTGCCTTGATACCCACGCTGAAGCAACTCGTTTTCAAATCGCCTTACAAACGCATCTCGAACATAGCCGTGGCTGAAAGTGCCCTCAATGACGCGGTCGGGGCCATCTTCACTGCGGCCATCGCCGCGATGGTTTTATCGGGTGCAACATTGGACAGCTTGGGGGCTCTCACACAAGGTTTGCTCAGTGCGGAGAATTTACTTTTGCTGGGGCAACAATTTTTATTCGGAACCTTGGCGGGTGTTTTGGGTTGGTTTGGCATGTCGATGTTTGAACGCTACGCAGCCAAGCGCCACGCATTAGAAAAAGCAGAACACAGCTATGACTTTGCCGTGGTGCTGGTGGTGCCGTTGATGACATTTGTGCTGGCTCAAGCCATTCATGGCAACGGTTTTTTAGCCGCTTTTGTAGCGGGTTTGTTGGGTCATTTCAATCAAGGCTCACCGGAGTTCAAAACTTTGTTGCACACCATGGAATCCAAAATTGAAAGTGTGGCCAAGCCCACTATTTTCATGATGGTCGGCCCCTTTGTTTCCTTGTCCGACTTGTCGCAAACGGTTTGGCTGGGTCTGGCCATTTCGGCGGTATTCATTTTTGTGGCCCGGCCTGTGTCGGTCATGCTGTCGCTGTTGCCCACGCAAATCAGTTTCAAGGAGAAATTGTTTTTGTGTGCTGTTCGTGAAACCGGCGTGATACCGGTTGTGTTGGCCGTCATCACCGTGGCGCAATTTCCCGAGATGACGCAACTCATGTCTTTGACCGCTTGGGTGGTGATTTGGACTCTGACCCTGTTGCCAGCTGTAACCCCTTGGTGGGCGCGTCAGTTGCGCATGACCGAATGAAATATTGCACACGTTGGAGATTGAACAATGAAGCCTTGCGTTTTTGTGGCCCGCCCTGTTTTTGAAGAAGTATTGGACAGTTTGCGCCAACATTTGAATCTCCTGCTGAACCGGCGTGAAGACCGCTGGCTGTTTGCCTACATCATCCTGATCGCAGCCAATGCGGGCGCTGAGTCTTAGCGCTTATGATCGCTGAAAATTCTGGTCAATTCAATTGGATACCTATGAAACGATTATTTCGACTAGCTGAAGGCATCGACGCGCTGAACAATGCTTTCGCCAAAATCGCTACGTGGGCGATTCTTGCCTCTTGCGTTATCAGCTGCGGAAATGCCTTTATCCGTTTTATTTTTAGCAATAGCTCAAACGGTTGGCTAGAGATCCAATGGTACTTATTTGCAGCTGCGGTGATGCTGGGCGCCTCTAATGTGTTGCGTCTCAATGAACACGTGCGCGTTGATCTGATTTACGGCCAAGTCAGCGCCCGGCGCAAAGTTCAAATTGATCTGTTTGGTTTCATCGTATTCTTACTGCCGGTCGTGAGTTTGATGATGGTCTTGTCTTGGCCACTTTTTTACGATAAGTGGGTCATTGGAGAGATGTCGGGCAATGCAGGGGGCCTCTTACGATGGCCCGTTTGGCTCATGTTGCCAATGGGATTTTTTATGGTCTTGCTTCAGGGTATTTCCGAAATCATTAAGCGAATTGGCTGGTTGCGTAATGAGTATGAGATGGCCATTGTTTACGAAAGACCATTGCAATGACGGTTGACCAATTTGCCCCCTTGATGTTCCTGGGCTTGATCCTGGTGATGTTGATCGGGTTTCCAGTAGCCTTTTCCTTAGCGGGTCTGGGCCTTTTTTGCGGAATTTTCGCCATCCACATGGCGTGGTTTCCTGCTAATTTTTTGGGTAATCTGCCGGCTAATGTATTTGGCATTTTGTCCAATGAGTTATTACTGGCGATCCCCTTTTTCACCTTGATGGGCACCTTGCTAGAGAGGTGCGGCTTGGCCGAAGACATGCTCGACTCCATGGGTCAGTTGTTTGGACCGATGCGCGGAGGCCTTGGCTACTCAGTCATCCTTGTTGGGTTTATTTTGGGCGCCATTACAGGAACCGTTGCGGGACAGGTAATTGCCATGGCCGTGATTTCGCTGCCAGTGATGATCCGTTATGGATACAACATGCGCTACACCACAGGCGTGTTAGCTGCTTCCGGAACCATTACCCAACTAGTGCCGCCTTCGTTGGTCTTAGTCGTCATTGCCGATCAACTGGGGCAATCCGTTGGTGACATGTACAAAGGGGCCTGGGGGCCCTCTATTTTGCAAGTGGTATTTTTTGCAATTTATACATTCTTATTGGGACGCATTTTCCCGCACCATGTTCCTGGCATTCCCCTAGAGGCCCGTACCCTGCATGGCTGGGCGCTTTGGAGAAAATGCCTGCGCGGCATCGTGCCATCCGCTATCTTGATTTTTGCGGTCCTGGGCAGTATGGGAGGACTTCCTGGGATAAAAACGGCGATAGCTACCCCTACTGAGGCTGGCGCAATGGGCGCGATGGGCGCATTTGTATTAGCGCTATTGCACGGACGATTGAACCTGCCGATTATCAAAGATGCGATTGCTGGAACCATGCGCATTACGGCTATGGTGGTATTCATTCTGATTGGCTCGCGCGTATTTTCCTTGGTGTTTCAAGGCGTCGATGGCGGCATATGGATTGAGCATATGCTGACCGGCTTGCCGGGTGGTCAAGTTGGATTCCTGATCGTTGTCAATATCTTTATATTTTTCCTGGCATTTTTCCTGGATTTTTTCGAAATCGCGTTCATCATTCTGCCGATGCTTGGACCCGTTGCTGCGAAACTAGGTATTGATCCAATCTGGTTTGGTGTATTGATTTGTGTAAATATGCAAACAAGTTTTATGCATCCACCTTTTGGCTTCGCGCTTTTTTACCTGCGAAGTATCGCTGACACACTGTATAAAGACGGCGCAATAAAAGAGAAAGTGCTATCTAAAGATATTTATTTGGGCGCCATACCGTGGGTCATTCTGCAGCTCATACTAGTCATGGTCGTGATATTTGTCCCGGCAACGGTCACTACGTTTTTGGACAAACCCATCGTGGTAGATCTAGACTCTATACAGATTGACGTTCCAAAGAAGGATGACTACGACTCAGAGTCTGATCAGGACGACAAAATCCGTCGGCTCAACGAATCCCTCAACTCTGATGACAAAAAGTGACGCGCTGGAATGCTATTCCTTTACGGTTTTCAGTAAATTCATTGCAGTACTTGTATTTGTCTGCTTGGGGTATTTGCTGATTAAAAGCACGTCACAGATGGCTTCAGTTGCGTGGCAGGAAATCAGTTTGTTGGCCTTGCTCTTTGCTTGCTTATCATGGGCGCTGGCTTATATGTTGATAGCCAAGACGCGCGTCGATGATCAATATATTTCGGAGAGCGGATTGGCGTCCAAGCAAGTCAAAATATCCGAGATTGGGAAATGCAAGGTAATTGATATTCCGGGATTGCGCTGGCTGATTATTCCAAGAGTTGTTGTCCAGGTAAGTGGTTTTGGGTCCTACACATTTCGGGCTTCCGACCATGAAGTCCTGACGCATTTCAATCGCGTGCTAATGCAGGCGAGCGCATGCGTAGCGAGCAGTAAACCGCTGGAGCATTAAAAAACCCGCCGAAGCGGGTTTTTTAACGACATCAGGAAATCAAAGCTTTTGCGCCTGCATGAAGTCGTCCATGGACGCTTCGGCCAGGCTGAACCACAAATTGCTATCTTTTCGGTAAGAGGAGTAGTCCGCGTATATTTTTTTCCAGGCTGGGTTGGTGTCGCTCAGTTCGGCGTAAATGTCGGTGGCCGATTTGAAGGCTGCAGCCAAAATTTCTTTGGGGAAACGTTGCAGTTTGGCGCCTTGGCCCAGCAGGGTTTTAAGCGCTGGCATATTGCGCGCGTCGTACTTGGCTTGCATGTCGAGGTGCGCATAGGATGAAGCGCACTCCACAATGGCTTTGTACTCGGAGGACAGGCCTTCGTAGGCTTTCTGGTTCACGTACAGCGACAACTGTGGGCCCACTTCCCAAAAACCGGGGTAGTAGTAGTTTTGCGCCACTTTGTTCAGGCCTAGCTTCTGGTCGTCATACGGGCCGACCCATTCGGCGGCGTCGATCGTGCCTTTTTCCAGGGCTTGATAAATCTCGCCGCCCGGAATGTTCTGGGGCACCACGCCTAGGCGCTCCATCACCTTGCCGGCAAAACCACCGCAACGGAACTTCAGGCCTTTGAGGTCGTCCAGCGTCTTAATCTCTTTGCGGAACCAACCGCCCATTTGCGCGCCGGTGTTACCCATGGGAAAGTTGACGATGCCAACTTTAGCGAAATGCTCGCGGAGTAACTTCAGGCCATTGCCTTCGTACATCCAAGCCGTCATCTGGCGGCTGTTCAGGCCGAAGGGCACGGCACAGTCCAGCGCATAGGTGGGGTCTTTGCCGAAGAAATAGTAAGAAGCCGTATTGGCCATTTCAATGGTGCCGTTGGACACGCCGTCCAACACGCCAAAGGCGGGCATCAACTCGCCAGCCGCATGGGTGC
>JAEMRG010000238.1 GCA_016463455.1 Rhodoferax sp. | reverse complement strand
CATCAAATGCACCACCTGCTATATGTGCGCCTGCCGCTGCGGCATACGCGTGCATCTGCGTGAAGGGGAAGACGGCCCCGAGGTGCGCTATATCGACGGCAACCCGAACCATCCCCTCAATAAAGGCGTGATTTGTGCCAAAGGCGCTTCGGGCATCATGAAGCAAAAATCGCCCGCGCGGTTGACACAGCCGCTCTTACGCAAAGCCGGCAGTGCGCGCGGCGCCGCTGAGTTCGAGCCGATCAGTTGGGAGCGCGCCTACGAACTATTGACCACGCGCCTGGCGCATATCCGCGCCACCGACCCCAAGAAATTTGCGCTTTTTACCGGCCGCGACCAAATGCAGGCCTTGACCGGTTTGTTTGCCCGCCAATTCGGCACGCCCAACTATGCGGCGCACGGCGGTTTTTGCTCGGTGAATATGGCTGCGGGCATGATTTACAGCGTGGGCGGCAGCTTTTGGGAATTCGGCGGGCCTGATTTGGAGCGCGCCAAAGTTTTTGTGATGATGGGTACGGCAGAAGACCACCACAGCAATCCCATGAAGATGGCCCTCTCTAAATTCAAACGAGAGGGCGGACGTTTTATCTCGATCAACCCGGTACGTACCGGCTACTCGGCGATTGCCGATGAGTGGATTCCCATCAAACCCGGCACCGATGGAGCGCTCTTGATGGCGCTCTTGCATGAGCTCATCCGCACGGACACGCTGGACCATGCATTCCTCAAGCGCTTTACCAACGCGCCGCAACTGGTAGTGCTGGACGAAGGCATGCGTGAAGGATTGTTCGCCTTTGACCCCAACCCGGAGAAAGGCCCGCCGGGCGATGGCCGCAATCCGCACAACAAGCTGGTATTTGACAAGACCAGTGGCCAAGTGCTTAACGCCTACCCCGAAGGGATTGCCGAGGGTTGCGACCCGGCGCTGGAAGGACACTACACCCTGGCCGACGGCACGCGGGTGGCGCCCTCGTTTCAGTTGCTGCGCGAGCGCGTAGCGAGTTGTACACCCGAGTGGGCAGCGGCCATTACCGGCATCGCTGCCGAACGTATCGTGGCGCTAGCGCAAGAAATGGGGCACGCGGCCTTGCAACAGGCGTTTGAATTGCCCATCCCATGGACCGATGCCTGGGGCAAGCTCCACCCCAGCACGCAGGCGCGGCCTTTGGCTTTCCATGCCATGCGCGGCCTGGCGGCGCACTCTAACGGCTTTCAAACCGTGCGCGCTTTGGCGGTGCTGATGAGCGTATTGGGCACCATCGACGCGCCCGGTGGCTTTCGGCACAAAGCGCCTTACCCGCGCCACATCGTGCCTAATTACCGCGCATTTAATTCGCCCGAGATGATCCAGCCCAACACGCCGCTCAATGCCGCGCCCCTGGGTTTTCCGGCCCACCCGGAGGAGCTGGCCATCAACCCGGATGGTTCGCCGATACGCATAGACCATGCCTTTTCTTGGGAGCATCCGCTGTCGGCCCACGGGTTGATGCACAACGTGATCACCAACGCCACGCGCGGCGACCCCTACCGCATCGACACCTTGATGATGTTCATGGCCAATATGGCCTGGAACAGCACCATGAACACCATGGCGATCCGCGAGATGCTCAACCGCAAAGACGCGAGCGGCGAATTCCTGATTCCCTTTTTGGTCGTGTGTGACGCTTTCCAGAGCGAGACCGTAGCCTTTGCCGATTTGGTCTTGCCCGACACCACCTATTTGGAGCGCCACGATGTGATGGGTATGCTGGACCGTCCGATCTCGGAGTTTGAAGGGCCGGTCGATTCAGTGCGCGTTCCCGTAGTCAAGCCGCTGGGCGAATGCAAGCCTTTTCAAGAAGTGTTGATCGAGTTGGCCGGGCGTTTGAAATTCCCCGCCTTCACCACGCCTGAGGGCACGCGCAAATTCACCGGCTATCCAGACTTTGTGGTGAACTTCCAGCCCCAACCAGGCATCGGCTTTTTGATGGGCTGGCGTGGCAAAAATGGCGACGAACATTTGCGCGGCGAACCCAACCCCAAGCAGTGGGAAGCCTACGAACAAAACAACTGCGTGTTCCAGTACCACATGCCAAAGAGCATGCATTTCATGCGCAACTGGAACCGCGAATACCTGGACTTTGCCAAAGAAAAAGGCTGGCGGCAAAAGAACGATCCGGTGCAACTGGCGATTTATTCGGATACCTTGCAAGCCTTTCGCTTGGCCGCCCAAGGCAAGAGCGCGGGCCGCCAACCGCCTGAGCATTTGCGCGCGCGCATTGACACCTATTTCGATCCGCTGCCCTTTTGGTACGCGCCGCTGGAAGACGCTGCCACCGACCTGGGCAGCTATCCGCTGAATGCCGTGACCCAGCGCCCCATGGCCATGTACCACTCCTGGGATTCGCAAAACGCCTGGCTGCGCCAGATCCACAGCCACAACTACCTGAACGTCAACTCGCGCACCGCCTTGGCCGCTGGCATTGCCGATGGCGGCTGGGCCTGGGTAGAAAGCCAATGGGGCAAGGTGCGCTGCATGGTGCGCCACAGCGAATCGGTCGAGCCCGGTACGGTGTGGACCTGGAACGCGATCGGCAAAGCCGACGGCGCCTGGCAATTGGCGCTCGGTTCCGATGAGGCGCGCAAAGGCTTTTTGCTCAACCACTTAATTTCCGAAGAACTGCCACTGCGCGGCACACCTAGCGGCACGGTGAGCAACTCCGACCCCATTACCGGCCAGGCCGGTTGGTACGACGTGCGCGTGCGCATACGTCCGGCTTCGCCCGATGAGGCCGGTGAGACTTTCCCCCAAATGGCCAGCATGCCTGCCGTGCCCGGCGTGGTGGGCAAAGCAGCACAGGTGCTGCGCTATTTCGCAGGAGCTAAAAAATCATGATCCAGTGGCTCAAAGACCTGCTGCAGTCGCCACTGACCGAAGGCCAAGGCGGCGCAGCGCAAGACACATCGCCACCGGTTCGGGTGCGCGCCCGCCAGGGTGAGACACTAGCCAAGCAACTGGCTTTGGTGATTGACCTGAACGTGTGTGTGGGCTGCCAGGCCTGTGTCACTTCTTGCAAGCAATGGAACACCTCAGGCAGCGCCGGGCCCTTGTCCGATTTGAACGCCTATGGCGCCAACCCGAGTGGTACTTTTTTCAACCGTGTGCAAACTTATGAAGCGGGAGAGTTCCCGGGCACCGAGACGATCCACTTTCCCAAAAGTTGCCTGCATTGCGAAGACCCGCCTTGCGTGCCGGTCTGCCCGACAGGCGCCAGCTATAAGCGCGCAGAAGATGGCATTGTGCTGGTGGACTACGACAAATGCATAGGCTGCAAGTACTGCGCCTGGGCCTGCCCTTATGGCGCGCGTGAATTGGATGAAGAGCGGCAGGTGATGACCAAGTGCACGCTGTGCGTGGATCGCGTGTATGACCCCTTGCTACCCGAGGCGGATCGCCAACC
>JAEMRG010000027.1 GCA_016463455.1 Rhodoferax sp. | reverse complement strand
TTTCCACCTGAACGCGGCGCTGCATGTAGCCCAATTCGCTCATCAAAGGGCGCAAATCATTCAGCTTATTGGCGTAGCGTCCGTCCAAGGGCGAAATCGCGTCGATGGGGAAGAAATTCATCCGGCAATTGTAGGCTCATCACCCTGTATAGAATGCCCCTCCCTAGTTGGAACAAGCACACGATATGAAATTAATAGGCTCGACGTCCAGCCCCTATGTACGCAAAGTGCGCGTCGTCATGGCAGAAAAGAAACTTGACTACGCTTTTGTCATCGAGGACGTCTGGGCCGCTGGCACCACCATAGGCCAATCCAACCCCTTGGGCAAAGTGCCCTGCCTGGTGATGGAGGGCGGCGAAGCCTTGTTTGACTCGCGCGTTATTGTGGAATACCTGGAAGCGCTGTCGCCAGTGGGCAAACTGATACCGAACACCGGGCGCGCACGCGCCGAGGTCAAGACCTGGGAAGCGCTGGCCGACGGTGTACTCGATGCGCTGATTCTGGTCCGCTTGGAGGCGACCTGGGCCGGCCGCAAAGACAGTGAGCGCAGCCAGGCCTGGATGGACCGTCAAATTGCCAAGGTGGATGCCTCCTTAGAAGCCATGTCCATCGGTCTGGGCGATCGCAATTTTTGCTCCGATATCCACCTGACCTTGTCTGACATTTCCGTCGGTTGTGCGCTGGCCTACCTGGATTTTCGCTTTGCCCATATCGACTGGCGGGCCCGCCACGCCAATCTAGCCAAGCTCTATGAAAAGCTCTCGGAGCGGCCGAGTTTCGCCGACACAGTGCCTTTTTAAGAAGGCGCTTAAATAGGCGCTGTGGCCCTAGCTGTTAGCGCGGCGCTTAAGCCAGCGCATCAGACTGCCGACCCAAGGCAATTTTTCATACAACTCTTCTGCCGCGTCCCAATAGTCGCGGTGCAGGTGTACTTTGCCTGCGCCGTCGAACACCAGGTGGGAGGCGCCCAAAATCACTTGCTCCTGGCCATGGTGGAAATTGCGAAAGCAAAAGCGAAATTCCCAGGTCAGAAAACACTGCGTACCTTGCGCAACGCGACCGGTCACCACAAAGCGTGGCGCAATCAGGGCTTCGAACATGTGCACAAAAATCGCTTCCACAGCAGGCACACCCTGCACGTCGTTGAAGGGGTCTTTGAAGCGCGCATCCACTGCGTAAAACCGGGATAGCTGCTGCACACTGGCGGGCGTCAAATGTTCGAACCATTGCACCAGCGCGTCCACGGCAGCGTCCTGTGCAGCCTGGGCCGCATCGCTAAGTGTGGCGGGCATGGACGGGTTGACCGACGGGTTCATGTCGTAGCCTTAGAGACCAGGTAAAAGTACCAGCGCTGGGGCATGATGCGCAAGAGCTTCATCCACAGCGTAAAGCGGCGCGGGAAATGGATTTCAAACTGGCCGCGCGCCCATCCGTGCAACATGGCCTGGGCAGCTTGTGCGGGGCTGATCAGGGCGGGCATGGAAAAACTGTTTTTCGCAGTCAAGTGAGTTTGCACAAAGCCGGGGTTGACCACCGATACCGCAACACCGTCGGCCTGTAAGTCCAGGTACAGATTTTCGGCAAGGTTAATCATGGCGGCCTTGGTCGGCCCATAGGCCAGGCTGTTGGGCAGGCCACGGTAACCCGCCACACTGGCGACCAGGCTGATATGCCCCGTACCGCGCGCGCGCATGGCGGGCAGCACCACGTGCAACACATTGAGCGCGCCCTGGTAATTTACCTCCCAATGGCGCCGCATATCCTCTAAGTCCATGGCCTGTGCACGCATGGGCTGGTAGTGGCCTGCGCAATACAAGACCATGGCCGGTGCACTGTGCGGCCAGCACTGCTGCGCTACCTGCGCTACGGCTTGCGCATCGCTACAGTCCAGCGCCTGGGCGCTGCTGCCCGGATGGGCTTGGACAAAAGCCTGTAAGGCCTGCGCATTGCGCGCCGACACCGTGACCAGCGCGCCTTGCGCATGCAGCGCCGCAGCCGTGGCATGGCCTATGCCACTGCTGGCCCCTAGTATCCACACCGATTGGCCACGCCAGTCGCGCAGGGGCGGGTTCAGAGATTGCATCCAGGCCATGGCTTAACGCTTGTAAAAACTGAGCGTGACCTCGCCCAGCGGTAGGCCGAACTTGCGCATAACCGCTTTGTTGAGCATCACGCGCTCATCGACCAGGTACATCCAGTCGTCGAATTGCACTTCATAGATTTTTCCATCCACCGGTAGCGCCAAGGTGTATTGCCACTGAAAGGCGTTGCCCTGCGTGCGCCCCTGGGCGATGCCCACCACATCATCGGCCCGTCCGGTGTAGCTGCCGTCCGGGCCAGCAGTCAGGCGCCAGATGCGTTTTTGTTTGGTTCCGTCGGAATAGATGAAGTCCTCGTCCAACACACCCTCGTTGCCGGTCCAGGTGCACACCATCACGACCTTAAAGCGTTTGACCACGGTGCCGGTGTAGTCGGTGAACACGCCATAGGCGTCCAGGGTGCCGTTGAAATACTGGCGCAAATCGAGCGCCGGTTTTTCCTGCGCATAGGTGTCCAGCTTTTGCGAGGCGCAGCCACCCAAAGCCAAAGCTGCACCGGTGCCCAGTGTCAGCGCAAACAAGCGACGTCGATTCATGGTGTTTTCCTGATAATGAAAAAATACAAAAGTGCCGCAGCACCGAGCTTCAAAAAGCAAGGCAGCAGGCAATAGGCCCAAGTGATGCTCCGCAATGCCTCTTCGCTGCGGCTGCCCGGCTCATAGCCGGCATAGGACAGCAAAGGCAGGGCCAGGCCCGCGGCCAGCGCCAGATTGAGCTTGGCCGCCATATTCCACCAACCCCAGTAAATGCCGCTGTCGCGCCCGGGTTCGGGCTGGCTGTTGATTAGGCCAGCCAGCATGGCGCCAGGCACGGTGAGGTCCGCCGCCAGACACAAACCAGAAAGGACGCAAATGGCGATAAACGGCAGGCTGTCGCCGCTACCCAGTTGCGCGGCCCAGGCAAACACCAATACCGACAAGCCCATGGACGCCAACCAAAGCGCTTGCAAACCCCAGCGGGCCACCAGGCGCGAGACCGGCGCCATCGCCAGCCCAGCAGCCAGGAAATAGCTGGCTAGAAACCAGGGCTCCATGGACGCAGGCGCCTGCAGCCGGTCCTGGACAAAAAACAATATCAAAGTCGCAGGCAAAGCACTGGCAATGCCATTGGCCAGAAAAACTGCTAGCAAAGCACGAAACGGCCGGTAGCGCAGTGGCGCCAATAGCCGCAAGCCGGCGCCTGCATCCTCAGACACAGGCGCTGGAGCCAGCACCGGCGCAGGCGCCCTGGTCCAGGCCAACCAGCCCATGCCCAATGCCAGGCACAAAATGGACGCCGTCAGCGGCAAACCCCAGACCAAAGGCGCCATCGAAGCCAGGATGACGCCGGCCAGGCCCAAACCTTCGCGCCAGGCCACGATGCGGCTGCGCAAGGCCGCATCACCGCCGAGCAAAGCACCCCAGGACTGTTGGACCAAAGTCAGCGCGCTATAGCCCAGGTAGCACAGCACCAAGGCACCAGCCGCCCAGACCAAAAGGGCTCCGTGCTCGCGCACCGGCGGAAAAAACAAAGCGAAAAAACCAGCCCCTAGCAAGACGGCGGCAAGGGCGGAAAAACGCAATACATGCGCTTGGGAGCGGGCAAACAAGCGGTCAATCCATCGTCCTAGCAAAGGGTCTATCAGGGCATCAGCCACCCGCGCCAGCAGCAGCAATACCCCCAGACTGGCCAGCGGCAGTCCGAAGCTGCGGGCGTAGTAATTGGGCAGGAAGACATACAGCGGCAAGGCCACAAAGGCCAAGGGCAAGGCCATGAGCCCGTAACGCAGCCCTTGCGGCCAGGGCAATGCGGACAGTCCTGGACTACTCGCCATTCAGTTGCCCCTACCCAGGAGCTGCGCGCGTAAGCGGGGTTCCTGCGTGGCCGGGCTCAGCCAAATCGCAAAAAAATGCTGGCTCAGCATGGGGTCGTCAATCGCTTTGTGCAACTGCCCGTTGAAGTACAGGCGCAAGCCCTTGTCGGGGAGATGCACGCCCGTCAGCCGGTCGCCGGCTTTTACGTCGGGGAAAGCGCCTTGCAGCGCCTGTAGCCAATCGCTCTGACGCACGCCGGGCGGTGCATCCAAGGCCTGCATCTGTTTGAGCGTAGCGTCCGTCAACATGCTTGCACTGATGGTGCGCGCATAAAGGATCTCCAGCGCAAAAGGATGCGCGCCAAAGCGCTCGGGCTGGAACTGCGGCGCGGTCCATAAGCGGGCTTCGTACACCGAGAAACCGAAGACCCGCAAGCGCCCGCTGCCGGCCAGGACGGGCTTTTCCAAGTCGCGCACCAGCTCACCCGGCGGCACAGGTGCGGTGGAAGCCTGTACGCCGCAGGCGCAAAGCAAGGCCAAGCACAGCGCCACCAGGGCCTGCGGCCAGGCGTGCAGAGTGGCTTTAGGCTGCGGCATGGGGTTTTTGCAGGGTGTACTGCAGGACATCAATGTTGTCTTCCATAAAGGCCGCTTCGCAGTAGCACAAATAAAACTCCCAGATGTGCATAAAGCGCTGGTCAAAGCCGAGCGCCAGCACCTCTTCGCGCTGGGCCAAAAAGGCTTCGCGCCAGCGCTGCAGCGTCTGCGCGTAGTCATGGCCGAAGGCGTGTTCGTCCACTACGACCAAGCCGGCCGCGCGCGCCTGGGCTTTGAACGCTGAGGGGCTGGGCAGGCAGCCGCCGGGGAAGATGTATTGCTGGATAAAGTCCGTGGAGGCGAGGTAGCGCTCGAACAAGTCGTCGGCAATCACAATGCTTTGGATGCAGGCCTTGCCGCCAGGCTTGAGCATGCGCGCCACGGTGGCGAAATAAGTGGGCCAAAAGCCCTGGCCCACGGCCTCAATCATTTCGATAGAGCACACCGCGTCATACGGGCCATCCTGGATATCGCGGTAGTCCTGCAAGCGCAAGTCAGTCCGCTCTGCCATGCCCTGGCGCTGCATGCGTGCGCGCGCGAAGTCCAGCTGTTCGGTGCTCAGGGTGACGCCGCTTACCCGCGCGCCGTGTTCCAGCGTCGCCATCTCGGCCAGTGCGCCCCAGCCACAGCCGATTTCTAATAGGCGCTGCCCTGGCGCCAGGTCCACTTGCTGCAATGCGCGGCGCACTTTGGCGTTTTGCGCTTGCGACAAACTTTGGCTCAGGTCGCCGCCAAACAGGGCCGACGAATAGTTCATCGTCGGGTCTAGCCACAAGGCATAAAAATCATTGCCCAGGTCGTAATGGGCATGGATGTTTTTCTTGCTGTTGCTGCGCGTATTGCGCTGAAGCAAATGTTTGATGCGGTAAGCCAGGCGACCCAGCCAACTGCCGAAAATAACGCGGTCCACCTCGGCGCGGTTTTGCACCAGCACGCGCAACAAGCTGGTCAGATCCGGCGTAGTCCAGTCACCATCGATAAAGCTCTCGGCAAAGCCGATGTCGCCGGATTTCAGTGCGCCGGTAAACGCATTCCAGTTTTTCAGGTGCAGCGTGGCATGTGGATTGGCACTGTCGCCAAAGCGCTGCACACTGCCATCGGGCAGATGCAGCGTGAGGCTGCCGTGGCGGATTTTTTGCAGTAACTGCAACACCGTGCGCGCTGCCGCAGGCGGGCGTTCAGCAGTGCGCGAAGCGCTGTATTTGGCAGTGGTTTGGTTCATGGTGGATAGACACAACTAGCGGCTGACAAAACTTTCAGGCGCGGGGGGTTGACGGAAAAATGGGACACGCTTGAGCGACAGGCGCAGCGCCTGCCAGTGGATGCGCCAGACCACCGCAAAAGTCATCAGCGGATAACGCCATAAGGCATGGCGTGCGGCCAGCGCGCTAAAGGGTTGCAATTGCCCGCTGACACTGGTTTGAATCAAGGGGCCGCGCGCGTCGTCGTAGTCGATCCGGGCCACGGTGCGGTCGCCTTGGGCATTGACCATGAAGCGAAAGCGGTACTGCCCTTGCACCGGGCAAAACGGCGATACATGCAATACCTTGTCCGCCTGCTGCTCCACGCCAAAACGCGCTTGCGAGAGCAAATAACAATGTCGCTCGCCAAAGGTGTTGTTCACCTCCACCAGCACGGCGCGCAAGCTGCCGTCGGCGCGATGGCAATACCAAAAACTAACCGGCTTAAATGTAAATCCCAGCACGCGCGGGTAGCAGTGCAACCAGATTTCGCCATCGGCGTCGGTGATGCCTTCGCTGTGCAGTAATTCCTCAATCCACCCCAGCGCGCCGCCCTGCTGCGGGCCGCGTCCATCGCCGTGGTCGCTGTCGTAAAAGCTCAGCGCTGCGCGGCGGTTTAGCGGCAATGCGCCAGGGGCAGTTTGCAAACTGCGCATGGGCAGCATCAAAAAATAAGTGGCGTAGGCAAAGGCGTGGTGCTTGGGCGCAAGTCGGGTGTGGCGCACCTGTCCAAAACCAATCATTGCTTGCGCCGCGATCTTATTCATCTTGCGTGGGCCAGCAAAGGCTTTAAGGCATCCGCCACGGCCAGGCCCGACTTCAGACCGTCTTCATGGAAGCCATAGCCAGTCCATGCGCCGCAAAAATAGGTATGGCGCCCGCCCTGAATGTCGGGCAGCTGTTTTTGCGCCTGTGTGGCTGCCAGGTCGAACACTGGATGCGCATAGTCAAAGCGGCCATGCACCAAGGCGGGGTCTAACGCCTGCGCAGGGTTGAGGGAGACGACGACCGGCTGGCTAAAAGGCAAAGGTTGCAACATATTGAGCAGGTAGTGCAGGCAGACGCGTGGACCCGTTTCGCCATCTACGCTGCTGGCCGTGCGTTGGTAATTCCACGCGGCCCAGGCTTTTTTGCGGCGTGGCAGTGCCGATGCGTCGGTATGCAGCACCGCATGGTTGGGCTGGTAGCGGATGGCACTTAAGGTCTGGCGCTCCAGGCCGCTGGCATCGGCCATCAGCGCCAGAGCCTGATCGCTGTGGGTGGCGATCACTACTTTGTCAAAGCGTTCGGTTTGGCCTTGCACATGCACTAACACGCCATCGGCCAAGCGCTCTATCCGTTGCACCGGTGCACGCAAGCGTTTGTCCGCGATACCGGCCAGAATTTTTTCGACGTACTGGCGCGCTCCACCGGGTACGGTACGCCACTGGGGCCGGTTGGTCAGCGCAATCAGGCCGTGGTTATGGCAAAAACGCACCATGGTGGCTACCGGGAAAGCCAACATCTGGTCGGTAGGACAACTCCAGATACAGGCCAGCATGGGTAGGAGATACCAGTCCTTGAACTCGCGGGAAAAGCCGTGCTGGCGCAAAAATTCGCCCAGCGGCTGCACGAGTTCAGCATCGGCATTGCGCAGCGCCAGACCGGTGGCGAGTTTGTTAAAGCGCACCACATCGGCCAGCATGCGCCAAAAACGCGGCCGCAGCAAGTTGCTTCTCTGGGCAAACACTGCGTCCAGAGAAGTGCCGCACCACTCCAGCGCCGGGGTATCCGCGCTCGCAGCGGTTTGCACCGAAAAGGACATATCCGAATCGGCCGAGGGCACTCCCAGTTCAGCGAACAAGGCTATTAATTGCGGATAGGTACGATCGTTAAACACCAGAAAACCGGTATCCACGCCATGGGTGCGTGGGCCGGTGGGCGTGTCCAGGGTGATGTCCACCGTGTGCGTGTGGCCGCCAAAATAATCGCCCGCTTCGAGCAAGGTGATATCGGCTAGACCAGTTAGCCTGTGCGCGGCAGCCAGCCCGGAAATTCCTGAGCCAATAACGGCTACCTTCATAAGTGTTTCTCCAGTCGAGTTACTATACAGTAATAGCGCGACTGAGTAGTCGTATTTCATATTTGCTCGTTTCATATCCTCATTGGTTAGTATGGGTCAGCAATAGGCAGCAGGCAGAGCCATGCGACCGGTGTGGCCAAGAAAGCTGAAGCCCGGCTTGCCCGCCTAAAATTAAAGGTCATAGAAAGCACCGCATGCTCTACCCGGAACTCTTCAGACAATTGGAATCCGTCCGTTGGGACATGGAACGTGACATCCCCTGGGCCAGTTTTGTCCCGGCGGCGCTGTCCGACGAGCAGGCCACCACCATCAAAATGAACGCGATAACCGAGTGGGCGGCGTTGCCAGCCACCGAAATGTTTTTGCGCGACAACCGGGGCGACAGCGACTTTTCGGCCTTTATGTCCATCTGGTTCTTCGAGGAACAAAAGCATTCCCTGGTGCTGATGGAGTACCTGCGGCGCTTTCGGCCCGAGCTGGTGCCCACCGAGGCCGAGCTGCACAACGTGCGCTTTGAGTTTGACCCGGCTCCGGCGCTAGAGACCTTGATGATGCACTTTTGCGGCGAAATTCGCCTCAACCACTGGTACCGCCGCGCCAGCGAATGGCATACCGAGCCGGTGATCAAAGCCATTTACACCCGCTTAAGCCAGGACGAAGCGCGCCATGGCGGCGCTTACTTGAAGTACATGAAGCGCGCCATCCAAAACGTGGGGCTAGAGGCCAAAAGCGCCTTTGCCAAAGTGGGCGTGCTCATGGCCAGCGCGCGGCGCACCAGCCAGGCGCTGCACCCGACCAATTTGCATGTCAATAAAGCGCTGTTCCCCAACGACACCGTACAGGCCCGTCTGCCCAACCCGGACTGGCTGGAGCACTGGCTGGACAAGCAAATTGATTTTGACGCCGTCTGGGAAACCAAAGTGATAGAGCGGATACTGCACAACATGAGCCTTTTGATGGAACGCAGCTTTGGCACCGTGCAAGAACTCAACAAATACCGCAAAGAATTAGCGCGCGAGCTAGGCAATTCCCTGGAGCCGGGCAAGCCTGGCGGTCAAGGCGCGTGAGCGACGTCCGCCCCGCCGCTGCACCGCCAGCCATGCTGGACAAGCTGTGCCAGCGCAGCGCCTTGGTGGCGGCTTTGGCCCACCTGCCCCGGCCTTGGGTTTTTACTAACGGCGTGTTTGACGTGCTGCACCGCGGCCATGTGGTCTATCTGGCGCAGGCCTGCGCACTGGGCGGCAGCTTGATCGTGGCGCTTAACACTGACGCCTCGACCCGCCGCCTAGGTAAAGGCGAGGACCGCCCGCTCAACAATGAAATGGACCGCGCCATCGTCATGGCCAGCCAAGAAGCAGTCAGCCTGGTCACCTGGTTTGGCGAAGACAACCCGCAAGCGCTGATCGCCGAAATCCGCCCCGACATTTTGGTCAAAGGCGGCGACTACAACATGGAAACTCTGCCCGAGACCGCCCTGATGCACAGCTGGGGCGGCAAGGCGCTGGCACTGCCATTTGTGACGGGGTATTCGACGACTGCGCTGGTGAAGAAGATTCGGGCGCAGGGCGCTTAGGGCCTTGGTAATTCAGGCTGTTGATGCGCCGGGCATGTGAACAAGCTGAAGCGCCAGTGCGGAGTTTTCGATTCACCGATTGGAAATCCCTGAGTTTCGCGTTGTCACTCATTGCAGACGGTCGCCGCTTACCAGTCGGACTGCCCACGGCAAGGCAGTAGCTCAGCAGTATCCACAATAGTGCAAGGACTAACACCATGATTATTCGGCTTGCAAAAGCGCAAGACTATGCGCAGTGGCTCCCGCTTTGGCAGGGCTACCAGACTTTTTACAAAACCAACATCCCTGAGGCTGTGACGCAGCAGACCTGGAGGCGCTTTCTGGACCCTGCCGAGCCCATGTACTGTGCCGTGGCCGAACAAGACTGCTTACTAGTGGGCATGGTTCATTACATCTTTCACCGCAGTTGCTGGACTTCGGGAGACTACGTGTACCTGCAAGACCTTTTCGCCACTCCAGAACTGCGCGGAAAAGGCGTGGGACGGGCTTTAATCGAGCATGTATACGCGGCAGCAAAAGCGCAGGGCGGCAGCCGCGTCTGGTGGCTCACCCACGAGACCAACACCGATGCCATGCACCTTTACGACAAGATCGCCGGCAAGAGCGGCTTCATTCAATACAGAAAGTTGATGGTATGAGCTCCCCAAAAAAGCGGCCATTCATTTATGGCTGCTTTTGGTCGACACCGGCATCGGGGAAAGCAAATGACATTGTCATTACATCATGCTAACATGGGGTTTTGCCAGGGGAAAACTGCATGCAGGCCACACTCGAAGTCAAACGCGAAACCCTCAACATCCGCATCAAGCCAGAAGAGCGCAATCTAATTGATCGTGCAGCCAAGACACGTGGCAAGAACCGCACGGATTTCATTTTGGAAGCGGCCCGGCTTGCTGCGGAAGATGCATTACTTGACCAGGTCATTATTTCGGTAAGTCCTGAGGCCTACGCGCAATTCTTGGCGAGGCTTGACATGCCGCCAAAACCGAATGCACGCCTGCTCAAAACCATGCAAACTACGCCGCCGTGGGAGCGGTGATCGATGCAGGTCCTGGCGCCAGTGCCGCTGTTAGCGCAGCACCAGACTGAGCAATTTTCTTGCGGTGTACAAAGTCTGGACGCATGGCTCAAACTTCGCGCGCTAAAGAACCAAATTCAAGGTGCCTCACGAACCTACGTGGTTGGCAAAGGCGATCAAGTCGTCGCCTATTACGCCATCGCTTCTGGCGTCGTAACGTGCAACGAAGCCACTGGCCGCTTGCGCCGGAACATGCCCGACCCCATTCCCGTTGTGGTTCTGGGGCGATTGGGCGTTGACAGCAGTCAGCACGGGCGGGGTTTGGGCCGGGCGCTGGTGCGCGATGCTGCGTTGCGCACCCTCCAGGCAGCCGACGTTATTGGCATTCGGGGTATGACAGTGCAAGCCTTGTCCGATGATGCCAAGCTCTTTTACGAACACATGGGCTTTGAGCCCTCCCCTTTGGACCCCAAACTGCTAATGATTACCTTGGCAGACCTCAAAATGTGCTGACCGCCCGCTAAACAATGAAATGGACCGCGCCATCGTCATGGCCAGCCAAGAAGCAGTCAGCCTGGTCACCTGGTTTGGCGAAGACAACCCGCAAGCGCTGATCGCCGAAATCCGCCCCGACATTTTGGTCAAAGGCGGTGACTACCAAATGGATGTGTTGCCCGAAACCGCGCTGATGCATAGCTGGGGCGGCAAGGCGCTGGCACTGCCTTTTGTGTCGGGCTACTCGACTACGGCGTTGGTGAAGAAGATTCGAGCGCAGGGTAATTGATAGCTGAAACTTAGGGCTACTGGCGCGCCGGGCTTGCGAGCTCCATCATTTCCATTGAACACCCCTAAATCTTCAATAAGCGCTTCATCAGTAGCGTCGGGAAATCTTGCCGGTACACGGCAAGCGCGTAAACATACACGTCTGCGTTGATGCGCCGGTACACCAGCTTGTGGTGCGAGATGAAGACGTTTTGGTATTCAAAAACTCCAACCGATGCAAGTTCCTGCACCGGCGCCCCGGTGAGGAAACCCGTATCCACGAGCGTCAGCTTTTCAAAGATTTCGTCCTCGGCCTTGAGCCAATCCGCCTCGCTCCATTTGCCCTGCATGTACTCTTGTAGCGAGAGCAAGTCTTCCTGTGCATCGGGAAGAATAAAGACGGCCATTATTTGCGGTTTTGACGGGCAGCCAGCAACTGGGCCCGCGATTGGGCGGCAGTGAGCCCTTTGCCTTGCACTCGGTCTTTTTCACCCAATGCCATGATCTTTAAGGCGGCAATCAGCGATTCCTTTTCCTGATACTGCTTGACGCCCTCCACCACCATGCTGGCCTCGCCGTTTTGGGTAATGAAGAACGGATTGCCGTTCATCTGCAAGTCTTCAGAAATTTGGGCGGCGTGGCTTTTTAGGTAAGAGATGGACTTGATGTTGGTGACGGATGGCATAGGAATCCCGTGGATGAATGCGACTGAATATAGGCCTAAATTTAGTCATCGTCAATGGATCGCCCTATTGGATCGCTCAATTGAGACGGCTCAAATTGAACAAGCAGCTTGCGTTCAGTCTTCATTGAACCTTGTGGCGCGCAGTCGCCTTAATCCTTGGTCTGATCCTTCATTAACATTGACCCCTTAGGTAACGCGCCGGACTTTGCCATGACCAACTTGGCAGCGGCCAGTTTGGCTTCCAGTTGGGCGATCACCCGGTCAGCAGGAATACCGTTGCCGTCGCGCCGGGTGGCGTCGATGGCAGCGATGCCACGGCGAATGAATTCGGCATCAGTCTTAGGCTTTGCCATAGCAGATCAAGCCGCGTTTTCCACGCATTGCGACATCGATTCCCCTTGCTCCCTCACGCCTCTGCGCTTAAGCCATCCCCGTCCGCAAAGCAAAGCTGTCCGCACTGGCTTTGGGCCAGTGGTGCCGGTACACCATGGGCAAGCCGTCCAGCGAGTCTTGCAGCAAACTTCCTTCGGGAATTTCGCGCAGCAATGCATGGGCTAGGCTGTCTACCGTGTGGTCGCCGGTGCGGCGCACGATGTGGTGGGCGTTGATCTCATTGGGGTGTTGCACCCCGGCCGCTTGCACCAATTCTTTCAAGGCATGCAAGGTGTTTTGATGGAAGTGATAGACGCGCTCGGCCTTGTCGCCCACCACCAGCGCCTGCTGGCGCAGCGGGTCTTGCGTGGTCACGCCGGTAGGGCAGTGGCCGGTGTGGCAAGTCTGCGCCTGGATGCAGCCGATGGCAAACATAAAGCCGCGCGCGCTGTTACACCAGTTGGCGCCCAGGGCCATCAGCCGCGCCAGATCAAAGGCGCTGATCACCTTGCCAGCGCAGCCGATCATGACCTGCGAACGCAAGCCGGCGCCGCGCAAGCTGTTGTGTACCAGGATCAAGCCTTCTTGCAAAGGCGAGCCCACGTGGTCGATAAATTCCAAGGGCGCTGCGCCGGTGCCACCCTCGGTGCCATCGACCACGATGAAGTCTGGTGTGATGCCGGTTTGCAACATGGCCTTGACCATGGCAAACCATTCCCAGGGGTGGCCGATACAGAGCTTAAAGCCCGTGGGTTTGCCGCCCGAGAGTTCGCGCAAGCGGGCCACAAAATGCATCAATTCTGTCGGCGTTCCAAACGCGCTGTGCGAGGCCGGGGAGACGCAGTCCACACCCACCGGCACGCCGCGCGCCTCGGCAATTTCGGGCGTCACCTTGGGGCCAGGCAGCACGCCCCCATGGCCAGGCTTGGCGCCCTGGCTGAGCTTGATCTCGATCATCTTGACTTGCGGGTCACGCGCATTGGTCTTGAATTTCTCGGCATTAAATGTGCCGTCGTCATTGCGGCAACCGAAGTAGCCCGAGGCCACTTCCCAGATCAGATCGCCGCCATGTTTGCGGTGGTGTACCGAGATAGAGCCTTCGCCGGTGTCGTGCGCAAAACCGCCGCGCTTGGCACCGGCGTTGAGCGCGCTAATGGCATTGGCGCTGAGCGCGCCAAAACTCATGGCTGAAATATTGAACACACTGGCGCTATAAGGTTGCGCGGTATGCGGCCCGATGGTGATGCGAAAGTCGTGTGAGGCCAGCGTAGTGGGCGCCACCGAATGCGTCATCCATTCATGGCCCGTGGCGTGGGTATCGAGCTGGGTGCCGAAAGGCCGTTTATCAGAATCGCCCTTGGCACGCTGGTACACCAAAGAGCGCTGCGCGCGCGAAAAAGGGGTCGCCTCGTTGTCGCTCTCGATGAAGTACTGGCGGATTTCGGGCCGGATGAACTCCAGCAAAAACCGCATATGCCCGATGACCGGGTAATTGCGCAAAATAGCGCGCTTGGTT
>JAEMRG010000237.1 GCA_016463455.1 Rhodoferax sp. | reverse complement strand
TGGGCAGCGTGGCTGCGGTGTTTATGGTCTGGCTGCTGCGCAGCCACGCCGGTGAGAAATTGTTTTGCTTTGCCATCAGCTGCGTGCTCGGCGGCGCGGTGGGCAACGTCATCGACCGCGTTCTCTATGGCTATGTGGTCGATTTTTTGGATTTCCATTGGATGGCCATGCACTTCCCCGCCTTTAACGTGGCCGATAGCGCCATCACCCTGGGCGCTAGCTGCTTGATCTTGGACGAAGTGTTGCGCGTGCGGCGCAGCCGTTAGACCTAGCGCATACCCTGCCGGCCACTTAGCTTGCAGGCCCTACCCGCAATACGCTGAAAGACTCCAATGGCTCTGCACCCTTGGCCAAATTGATCTGGCGCGGCAGCAAGCCGGTTTTGTGATCCACCCATTGGCCTTGATGCACCACACGGTAGGCGCCTAAGGAGGCGTGCAATGCGGGCAGGGCATCGCTCTTGATCAGCAAGAAATAGTCCCTGGGTTTTTCGCTCGCTGCGTCCATAGACTCCATGCGCAGGCTGGGCGCACTGCTGCGGTACAGGCCGATTTCCCAAGCCACCGTGGGGTCCATGCCGTGAACCAGTACCGCAGTGCCCGGGCTGCTGGCGAGCACAGGCAATACGTTGAAGGGCACGCTGTAGCGTGTTTGGGCGATATAGGTCATGCCCTCCAGGGACGCGTACAAAACATTCACCGAGAGCACCGGCAAGGCCAGCAACACACCGGCTTTTTGCCAAAGGCTCCAGCGCCAGACGGCCAGTACCGCCAGCAGGCAAGCGCCCAGCAAAAAGGTAAGCAAGCCCGCATCTCCGACTTGCAGGGCCACGCCCAGACCCAAACCCAGCGTCAACACCGTGCAAACCCACTGCCCTATCCAAACCGCCTTGCCCTGCCCCGCATCCAGACAGCGCAGTAAAAATCGGCCGCACAAGATCGCCGCAAAGGGGTACACGATGACGGTGTAATAGTCCAACTGGAAAGATGTGGCGCTGAACATCCCAAAGCTGATAAAAAAGCTGGCGCACAAGTACACAAAGGCATCCCGCTGGTCGCTGCCCGAGTTTGCAAATGACCTTGCGCCCGCCCACAGCGCAGCGCCAAAAGACGCGACCCAGGGCAAAAAAGCCCATAGAAATACATGCACAAAGTACCACGGGTTGCCGCCATCGTTGGTGATAGGCCCGGAATTGAAAAAGCGACCAAACTGGCTGTCCCAAAAGAAAAACCGAATGCCCGAGACGCCCTGGCGGCCGAACACGGTTTTGTCCGGGTGCATATCAAACTGCCAGTACAAAGCGCCTAACTCGGGCGCAGTAAACAGCAGCGTCAGCCCAAGCATCAGCCACCAGCGCAGGCGCAGTAATTGCGTTAAACGTCCTTGATAAGCCCATAAAAAAAATAAGCCACTGCCGATGGTGACCAGTGTGAAAACACCTTTGGTCATCAGCGCGCATGCGCTAAACAATGCCGCCAGCAACAGATGCTTTACCCTGCCCGTCGTATCCAGACGCAGGCAGTAATAGCAGGCACCCATGACGCTGCCGTTCAAAAAGGCCTCGGCCTTTAAGGCGCTGGTGGTGTACATCACATGGTAGATTGACAGATACACCAGCAAGGCGAGTAAAGCGGTATCGCGCCCGTACAGCGTGCGCGCCAGGCGGTAGGTGTAAAAGCCGCCCAGCACATGGAACAAAAAGCCCGGCAGGATATAGCTGCCAGCGCTGATGCCAAAGAGCTTGAAAAACAGCGCGCCCATCCAAAACGGGAAATGCGGCTTGTCCAGCCAGTCTTTGCCGTCTAGCACCAGTGACAGGTAGTCGCCGCTTTGAAGCATATGCTGAGCCAGTGCTGCGTACAGCACCGAGTCGCCCTCGTTGATGATGGGCGTAAGCATGCTGGCCGCGTTGACCAGCAGCGTGAGCGCCATCAGCGCCCAAAGCACCCGGGCCAGGCCGGGGCTGATGGCGGAGCTGGCGCTCACAAGGTCAGGATGGTGCAACCCGTAGTCTTGCGCGCTTCCAGGTCGCGGTGCGCCTGTTGCACGTCTTGCAGCGCATAGCGTTGGCCGATGTGGATCTGGACTTTGCCGCTAGCGACCATGTCCATCAAATCGTCGGCCATTTCCTGCGTGCGTTCGCGGGTGGAAATATGACTAAAAAGCGTCTGGCGGGTGACGTAAATCGAGCCCTTGGGTCCGAGAATGCCAGGCGAAAAAGGCGCTACCGGACCGGAAGCATTGCCAAAGCTGGCCATCAGGCCAAAGGGCGACAAGCAATCAAGCGACTTGTCCCAGGTGTCTTTACCTACCGAGTCATACACCACTTTCACGCCCTTGCCGCCGGTAATCTCCTTGACCCGCGCCAGAAAATCTTCCTTGGCATAGTTGATGACGTGGGCCGCGCCATTGGCCTTGGCCAACGCGCATTTGTCGTCCGAGCCTGCCGTACCAATAAGCTGCAAGCCCAGGGCTTTGGCCCATTGGCAGGCAATCAAACCCACGCCACCGGCAGCGGCATGGAACAAAATAAAGTCACCGGCGCTCAAACCGCCTTGCGGCAGGGTGCGCTTGAGCAGGTATTGCACCGTCAGGCCCTTGAGCATCATGGCTGCGCCGGTTTCAAAGCTGATGTCATCGCGCAATTTGCATACGCACTTGGCAGGCATCACACGGCGCTCGCAATAGGCGCCGGGCGGCTGGCTGGCGTAGGCGGCGCGGTCGCCCACTTGCAAATGCGTCACGCCCTCACCCACGGCTTCGATAAGGCCAGCGGCCTCCATGCCCAGTTGCACCGGCAAATTCATGGGATACAAACCGCTGCGCTGATACACATCGATGTAATTGAGACCGACCGCATGGTGGCGGATACGCACTTCGCCCGGTCCGGGCTCACCGACGGCTATTTGCACCAGATGCATTTGCTCGGGGCCACCGTGCTGGTCAATTTGGATGGAACGGGACAAAGGTGAGGACATGGGTAGGCTCCAGCGAATGGTGATTGAATAAAGCCTGCGATTATCCCGCCATCGCCCTAGCCGGGCGGGCGGGGCGCATTTGGCCCAGCGCACGGACTGGTTACAGTGCAAGCATGAGCACACCTCCCCCCGGCACATGAGCGGCAAAGCGGCGCTATTGCTGACGCTGGCCACCATCCTGTGGGCAGGTAATGCGGTCATTGGCCGCATGGTGCAAGACCTGATTTCACCGATGACGCTCAATCTGTTTCGCTGGTTGATCGCCTTTTGCGTGCTGCTACCCATGGCAGGCTGGGTCCTGCGCAAAGGCAGCCCGCTGTGGGGGCAGTGGCGGCGCTTTGCCCTGCTCGGCGCGCTGAGCATTGCCAGCTACAACGCCATGCTGTACCTGGCGCTGACCACCTCCACCGCCATGAACGTGACCCTGGTGGGCGCCAGCACGCCGGTGTGGATGCTGCTCATCGGGCGTTTTTTCTTTGGCACGCCGGTGTC
>JAEMRG010000026.1:11700-13787 GCA_016463455.1 Rhodoferax sp. | reverse complement strand
GGGTGTGGCGCATCTTGACGGCGCTAGGCTCATTGCTGCTGCCGAAATTGGAATGGCTGAGCAAGGCGGCCTTGGGCTTGAAGCCAAAGCGCATCATTTCTTCGGCCGCCATGATGGTGATACGCGCCAACTCGGCGGCGTTGGGGTCGTAGTTGACATGCGTATCCACCAAGAACAGCTGACGTCCCGGCAGCATGAGCCCGTTCATACACGCATAAATGGGCACATCACCGCTGCCCCCTTGGCGTTTGCCAATGACCTGGTCGATATAGCCCAGGTGCAGGGCGGTGGTGCCCCAAGTGCCGCATATCAAACCGTCCACATAGCCTTTGTGCAGCAGCATGGAGCCGATCAAGGTCAGGCGCCGGCGCATTTCAATTTTGGCCACTTGTACCGTCACGCCCTTGCGCTCGGTCATGCGGTGGTAGGTCTGCCAGAAGTCGCGGTAACGCTCGTCGCTTTCCACGTTGACCACCGCATAGTCCTGGCCTTGCCGCAGGCGCAGGCCGAATTTTTCGACGCGCTCGGCGATGATGGCAGGCCGCCCTATGAGCGTGGGCATGGCAATGCCTTCATCGACAATGATTTGCACCGCACGCAGCACCCGCTCGTCTTCGCCTTCGGCAAAGGCAACGCGCTTTTTCAAACCATTTTTCGCCGCCGCAAAAATCGGCTTCATCGTGGTGCCCGATGCATAAACAAAACTTTGCAACTGCTCGCGGTAAGCCTGCAAGTCTTCTACCGGGCGCAATGCCACGCCGCTATCGGCCGCCGCTTTGGCCACCGCCGGCGCAATTTTGATCATCAGGCGCGGATCAAAGGGTTTGGGAATTAGGTACTCGGGGCCGAAAGCCAGTTGTTCGCCGGCATACGCGGCGGCCACGACTTCGCTTTGCTCAGCCTGGGCCAATTCGGCAATGGCGTACACCGCAGCGATTTCCATCTCTACGGTGATGGTGGATGCGCCGGCATCGAGTGCGCCCCTAAAGATGTAGGGAAAACACAAAACATTGTTGACCTGGTTGGGGTAGTCGCTGCGCCCGGTGGCCATGATGGCGTCTGCGCGCACGGCTTTGACTTCTTCGGGCAGGATTTCAGGCGTAGGATTTGCCAACGCAAAAATCAAAGGGCGCGGCGCCATGCTTTGCACCATGTCGGGCTTGAGCACGCCACCGGCCGATAGACCCAGAAACACATCGGCCCCAAGCATGACTTCGCGCAGCGTTCGGGCATCGGTTTTTTGGGCAAACTCGATCTTGTCGGCGTCCATCAGCTCCGTGCGGCCTTCGTAGACCACGCCAGCCAAATCGGTCACAAAAATATGGTTGCGCGGCACCCCCAGTTTGACTAGCAGGCTTAGGCAGGCCAGCGCGGCGGCACCAGCGCCGGAGGTAACGAGTTTGATGTCTTTGAGTTCTTTGCCCACTACTTTGAGGCCATTGAGTAAAGCCGCGCCCACCACGATAGCGGTGCCATGCTGGTCATCGTGGAACACCGGTATCTTCATGCGCTGGCGCAACTGGCGCTCAACGTAAAAACAATCCGGTGCTTTGATGTCTTCTAAATTGATACCGCCAAAGGTGGGCTCCAGCGAGGCAATGATGTCCACCAGCTTGTCCAGGTCGTGCTTTTCGTTGATTTCGATATCAAACACATCGATGCCGGCGAACTTTTTGAACAAAACCGCCTTGCCCTCCATCACCGGCTTGGCCGCCAGGGGGCCAATGTCGCCCAACCCGAGCACCGCCGTACCGTTGGTGATGACCGCGACCAGGTTGCCGCGGCTGGTGTACTTGAAGGCGTTATTCGGGTCTTTGACGATTTCTTCGCAGGGCGCAGCAACGCCAGGCGAATAGGCCAGCGCCAAATCGTGCTGATTGATCAGCTGCGTGGTCGGCGCGATGGAAATTTTGCCCGGGTTGGGGTATTGGTGGTACTCCAGCGCCGCGCGGCGCAATTCGGCTCGCTTATCAGCCGCCTGCACATCGGCAGCGTTTGGGGGGGATGTGGGTACGTCGTCGGCCATCGTGCTTCCTTGTGCGCCAACCGGCATGCTTGCAGCCAGGGCGATCTGCTTGTGAGGGGGC
>JAEMRG010000026.1:0-11600 GCA_016463455.1 Rhodoferax sp. | reverse complement strand
TCCACTGTCCGCTCAGGGCCGGATGGGGGGCCGCCACCACGATGGGAAGTGCCGGCGTTTTTACCGCCACCGGCATCAAGGGAAATACCAATTCCGTAGGCTGCCCGGCTAGCGTCGCGGCCAAGGCTTTGGCCGCATTCATGATGGGCATGACATAGGGCAGCACACGCGCACCGGCGCTGGCGTATTGCGCGCAGTCACCCAAGGCATACACATGGGCAGCACTGGTTTGCAAATGCGCGTCCACCACGATACCGCGCTCGCAGGCCATGCCCGCCGCACCGGCTAGCACGGTATTGGCGCGCAAGCCCACCGCGCTAAGCACCGCGTCCACCTGCAAGTGGCTGCCATCGGCCAAAGTCGCCTGCAAGCGCCCCGAGGACGCATCTGCGTCCAGGCTTTGCACCGTGGTGCCCAGATGCCAGGCCACGCCTTGCCCTTGCAAAGCCTCTTGCAACTGTTCGCCCGCTGCAGCTGGCAGCAGCAAGGCCAAGGGCCGGGGCGATGGATCAACCACGTGTACGCCGTAGCCGCCAATCAGCAAGTCATTGGCAAATTCGCAGCCGATCAAACCGGCGCCTATGACCAAGACGGTTTTGGGGGCCGCCCCAAGCACTTGATGGAAACGCGCCAAGTCTTGCAAGTGGTTGATGGATTGGACCTGCGCCGCCGCATTACCTGCCATGGGCAGGCGTATCGGGTCAGCGCCGGCGGCCAGTACCAGGTCGCCGTAGTGCAAGCTGTGCGACTGGCCCGTCGCATCGTCATAACTTAGCGTGCGCGCAAGCGTATCCAGGCTCTGCGCGAAGGTGTGCGGCAGCAACTGCACTTGCAGGGTTTCGGCCATTTTGGCCGCCGGCGTGGTGACCAACTGATCTGCCGAGCGCTTTTGGGCCAGGGCGTTGGACAGCGTAGGCTTGGCATAAAAATCCGCGCTGTCGCTGCTAAGCATCACGATGCGGCGCTGGGCATCGAGTTTGCGCAGCTCGCGCACCACCGTCCAAGCCGCCAGGCCTGCGCCGACGATGACCAGTGGCAAAGCTTGCGGCGCATCGGACCCGGTGGCGGACTGGTGCAGAGAAAGTTCGCTCACACCGGCACCAGTTCAAAGTCAGCCTTGGCGACGCCGCAATCGGGGCAGGCCCAGCGGTCGGGCACATCAGCCCACACGGTGCCCGGTGCAATGCCGTCTTCAGGCCGGCCAGCCGCTTCGTCATACACAAATCCGCAAACAATACATATATAGGTTTTCATAGGGGTTTCTCTTGGATCAACATTCATCAGGTTTTGGATGGCGGGCCTGCACAATCAGGCGGCTAATGTAGCCAAAACCGATTGGCAGTGCCGCAAGTGGCGTTCTTCCACCTTGGCTAGGGCGGTAAAACGCTGCTGCGCTTTCTCTAAAGCGCGCCGACGCGCTTGGGCGGCCCGCACAGCCTGCGCAAAAGCGGCTTCAAGCGTGGCAATCCATGGATAAGGTCCATCATCATTCGGGCGGATACGCCCGAATGATGGCCCACTCCAAGGTCGGCATACCAAGGGAAGCTTTAGAGCTTGAGTTCCAGCCTGGCTTGCAGGTTCAGGTAGCTGGGCGCTGTGGTTTGCGAGGTGTCAAGGCTTGGCAGGCCATTGGTTTGCGTCGAACGCAGGCTGCCGCCGCTCAGGTAGTCACGCGCCAACAGGTTGCTGGCAGACAGGCGCAATTGGGCACTCGGGCTGAGCACCCACAGGGCGGAGGCATCGAGCACCCATTTGTCGCCCTGCCAAATCTCACGGTCATCCGCCAGGCGGGTGGTATAGCCAGGCGTCCAGTTGATGTTGCCGCTCAGGCGCAATGGCAGGCCACTTAGGCGGTAGTCAGCCCCCAGGTTGAGCGTGCCATCCGGTTGTTGCTCCAGCCGGTTGTTGGGGCCGTTGAGCGAAGTCAAGCGCGATTGCAAGAGGCTCATATTGGCGCGCAAGTCCACGGCGGGTGCTTCAAGATAGATTTCACGCAAGCGAAATTTAGCTTCCAATTCCAAGCCGCTGGTGATCGCGCTACCCACGTTTTGCATACGCGAAACCCAACGCGGCACATCGGCCCAGGGCACCGTTTCAAGCGCTGTTTGCGAGCGCATCAAATTGTCAATCTGGCGCACAAACACATTGGCACTGAGCAAACCGCCACCGGGCAAATAGTGTTCGTAAGCGGTGTCTATACCCATGGCCAATTCAGGTTGCAGATCCGGGTTGCCAGCGCTATCCGGATGCAGGGCGCTGTTGGCGCCGCGGTCGGGAAAAAAGCGGTTAATGGTGGGTCGTGCAATCAGGCGCCCCAGATCGGGCGAGCGGTAACTGCGCGTCAGGCTGACGCGAATTTGGTCTTTGGAGGCCAGCTCGGGCCGCCACACGGCGTGCAACAAGGGCGTTAGCACCGAACTCTGGTTACTGACCGTGGCTTGGCCCTGGCCAGCAGAACCGCTGGTATTGATGCTTTCCCAGCGCAGTCCCGCATGGGCGGCCCAGTGCGGGTTGATATCCCATTCATCCTGCGTGTACACGGCCAGGCGTCGGCTGCTTGCGGATACATCACCGTCAAAATCGCTTAGCGGATTTTGGCCGTCACGCAAGCTGCTAGCGCTTTGTTCGCGCTGATTCATCTCCAGTTCCAAGCCGCTGACCAGGCTGTGTTTTTCGGCAATCAGCAAAGAGTATTTGGCGCTGCTGTTCCAGGTGGTATCGATTTGCACCGAATCCTGCGACAAGGGCAGTCGGCCATTGGCCCCGCCACTTTGCAAGGTGTTCGCATTATTGTTCCAGGTGCTGCGGCCCAGATTGTTATTGAGCAAAAGACGCGCGCCATCGTCCAAGCGGCGGCTCCAACTCGTACCCAGTCGCAACATGGAAAAGCGGTTGTCGCTGGCCGTATCGCTCAATGCATAGGGCAAAACCCCGCCGCTCTGGGTGAGAGTGCTGCTGGACTGGGCTTGGTTGTGGCTCATGACCAGCATAGGCGTCAGCACCAAGCTATCGCTGCCCGCGCCGCCCCATTGCAATCTCCCGTTGGCATGCAGCATGTCGCGCTGGCTTTGCGCGCGCACCACTTCCTGCATGGTTTGCAAAACCGTGGGCGCCTCCGGCCGGGCCAGGCTTTCGGTCACCGTGGTTTTGCTTTCGTCGTTAGCGCGCTCCATGCGCGCGGCAGACAAAGTGAGACTGTAGGACATACCATCTACCGTATCGCTGCGCGACCAGGAAGCGCCTGGCGCCACTTTGCCGTTCTCCAGGCTGGCGCCCAGGTTCAGGTTGTTGAGGTATTTGACATAGCCGCCCCGCGTGATGATGTTGATGGTGCCGGCGATCGCACGCGCGCCGGTCTCGGCGGTGGGGGCGCGCATGATTTCGATGCGCTCCACCTGCTCGGGCAAGATGTCCTCCAGGGAAAAGCCGCGCGGCGCGCGCTCGCCGTCAATCATGATTTGTGTGTAGCCACTGCCCAGACCCCGCATCGCCGGTGGTCCGCCGCGCCCCGGCCTGCCGCTGCTGGTAATGCCGGGTAAGCGCTTGAGCAACTCGCCCATGGAGCTGTCGCCATAACGCTCTATCTCTTCGCGGCCTATGATGATTTTTGCGGCGGTGGACAAGCGCCGCGTATCACTCTCCAGATTGGCGCGAATTTCAACTGGCTTGAGCACGTTTTGCGGCTGCGGTGCTTTCCCTGGGGTGCGCGCGGGCGCCGGACTGCTTTGCAATTCCCCGGGGTCTTGCGCGGCTACGGCGGGCGTTGTCGGGGCCGGATTTTGCGGCAGTTCCTGCGCGCCCAAGTGCGCTGCCAGCAAGACCAGCAAGCCACAACAAAAACGGGTTTGCTTGCGGGCCATGGTTTAGGCGCGCATTAAAGCTTCGATGGCATCGGCATCGACGGGCACGCCACGGCTGATCAACTCGCAACCTTGTTCGGTCACGATGGCGTCGTCCTCGATGCGGATACCGATGTGGTGGAACTGCTCTGGCACGCCCGGCGCCGGCCGCACATAAATGCCCGGCTCAATCGTCAAGACCATGCCCGGGCGCAAGATGCGCGCAGGCCGATCCACAATGGCTTGGCCGGTGAGCGCATCCTTGCGGACACTGGTGTGGCCCAATTCCGAAGGCTCGGTATAGGCGCCGCAGTCGTGCACATCGCGCCCCAGCCAGTGGCCGGTGCGGTGCATATAAAACTGGAAATAGGCGCGCTTTTCAATCACGTCCTGCACGGTTCCTACTTTGTCTTTATCGAGTAAGCCCACATCGAGCATGCCCTGGGCCAGCACCGCCACGCTGGCCTCGTGCGGATCGGTAAAGCGCGCGCCAGCATGCGTTGCAGCAATCGCCGCGACTTGCGCCGCTAACACCAGCTCGTAGAGCGCGCGCTGTGGCCCGGTAAAGCGGCCGTTGGCCGGAAAAGTGCGGGTAATGTCCGAGGCATAGCCATCGAGCTCACAACCTGCGTCGATCAAGACCAGTTCACCGGGCCTGACCAAGGCGGTATCGGCCCGGTAGTGCAAGACACAGGCATTGGCCCCGGCAGCCACGATAGAGGTATAGGCCGGCGACTGTGCGCCATGGCGGCGGAACTCATGCAATAACTCGGCCTCCAAGTGGTATTCACGCACCTCCTGCCCGGCGCGCAACATACGGGCGCTGGTTTGCATGGCGCGTATATGCGCCCCAGCGCTGATGTGGCCGGCCCGGCGCATAGTGTCTTGCTCTTGCGCGTCTTTGATCAGGCGCATTTCGTCCAGCACGCTGCACAAGTCCTGCTGCCCGCCTGGGCACAGCGTGCCGTAACGCACCCGATCGCGCAGGTTTTGCAAAGCACTTTGCACACGCGCTTCCAAACCACTGTGCGTGGCAAACGGGTACCAGGCGCTGTCACAACCGTCGAGCAAGCCGGGCAGACGCGCCTCCAATTCAGACAGGGTATAGGCCTCGTCCACACCGAGCAAAGCCGGTGCGGCTTGCGGCCCCAGGCGGTAACCATCCCAAGTTTCACGCTCCAAGTCTTTGGGCTGGCAAAACAAAATACTTTTGCCCGTGCCGGTGATCACCAGCCAGGCCCCTGGCTCCGCAAAGCCACACAGATAGTGAAAATAGCTGTCAAAGCGGTAGGGGAAATCGGCATCGCGGTTGCGCCGCTGCTCCGGCGCGGTAGGCACGATGGCCAGGCCGCGTGGGCCGATCTGGGCGGCCACATGGGCGCGTCGGTTTTGGTACAGCATGGTGTTCATAGGTGTGAAGCTTGCAAGGTGGAAAAATGGTTGAGTGCATGCAGGCGCTCCGGCGTACCGACATCCGTCCAAAGGCCGGTGTATAGGCTGGCGCTGACGCGGCCCTGGTCCATCGCAGCGCGCAACAGGGGTGCAAGCAGCGCTTTGGCGCCCTGCGGATTGCCCGGCGCAATACTGCACCAAGGCGGCGCAAACAAAGCGCAGCGGTACAGGCCGATGGTGCTGTAGGTGTAGCGCGCCTCAAGGCTATCGGCGGGCACATTGAGCGCCAATGCGGATGCCTGAGCGCCACTTGCGCCGCCAGGCCCCAAGCCAAAGTCGCCTTGGGGGTTGTGCGGCGGATTGGGTACCAGCCAGATATGGGCTAGCTTGTCGCTGGCGGCAAAGTGCGCCACGGCTTGGGCGTCAAAGGCAAAGTCCGGCACATACACATCGCCGGCCAGCACCCAAAAAATCGGGTCGGTGCCCAGGCCCTCGCACAGCAGGGGCAGTGCACGCGCAATACCGCCTGCGGTTTCCAAAGCCTGGCCGAAATCCTGACCCTCGTGGGAATAGACCAATGACATAGGCACTTGCGCTGCAGCGCCCTTGGGCGCGTGCTGCGCGCCCAAGCGCGGTGCAAACTGCCCACCCAACCAGGCAGTGTTGATCACGGTGCGCGCCACGCCGGCACGGGCCAGCGCGTCCAGATGCCAAAGCGCTAGCGCTTTGCCTTGCACCTCCAACAAAGGTTTAGGGCAGGTATCGGTGAGCGGGCGCATGCGCTCGCCGCGCCCGGCGGCCAGCAGCATGGCGTGTACCCGCGGGGCCACGGGCAAAGACTTAGCGCCCGCCAACACTGACCTTGCCAAACACCGATTGCGCCTGCCGCGGCAAGCAGCGCCAATACGCCGGGTGCGCGGTGACTTGGCCATCGAGCGCGGCAGCGGCCTGCCAGCCCCAGCGCGGCTGGTACAAAAACGCACGTGCCAGCGCAATCAAATCGGCGTCCCCGGCTTGCAATATTTCCTCAGCCTGCTGCGCTTCGGTGATCAGACCGACCGCTACGGTAGGCATGCCCACGGCTTTGCGAATGTCCGAGGCAAATCCAACCTGGTAATTGGGCCCGAGCGCAATTTTTTGCTGGGGCGACACGCCACCGCTAGAGATGTGGATAAAGCTGCAGCCCAGGGCCTGCAGCTGCCGCGCGAACTCGGTGCTTTGGGCGCAGTCCCAGCCTCCGTCCACCCAATCGGAGGCCGATAGGCGCAAACCCAGCACACCGCCATAGGCCTTGCGCACTGCCGTAAATACTTCCAGCGGAAAGCGCATCCGGTTTTCCAGACTTCCGCCATAGGCGTCAAGGCGCTGGTTGGCGATCGGGGACAAAAACTCGTGCAGCAAATAGCCGTGTGCGCTATGGATTTCAATCGCATTCACGCCCATGGCCTGCGCACGCTGGGCAGCCAGGACAAAAGCATCACGCACCCGGTCCATGGCGACGCGGTCCATTGCTTGGGGCGGCGGCTCTTGGGGCAATTGGGACAGCGCAGAAGGGCCAAGCGTAGGCCAGCCGCCCTGCGCGCTTGCGAGCAACTGCCCACCCTCCCAAGGGACGGCGCTGGACGCTTTGCGCCCGGCATGCGCCAGCTGAATGCACACCGCCACTTCGGGCGCCAGTTTGCGGGCGCGGTGCAAGTAGGTGCGCAAAGCTACTTCGGTGGCCTCGTCCCACAATCCCAGGCAAGCCGGGGTAATGCGGCCTTCAGGTACGACGGCTGTGGCCTCAATGGTGAACATGGCCGCGCCGCTATTGAGCAAATTGCCCCAATGCATCAAATGCCAGTCGGTGGCCTGGCCCTCTGTGGCGGCGTACTGGCACATGGGCGCGACCACGATGCGGTTGGGTAAAACCAGTGTGGCATCTGAGCCACGCAGCGTGTAGGGGGAGAACAAGGTACTCATGCAATGGGTCGAAAGTGGTGTGAGGCGCATTTTGCAATGGTTTGCCATACAGGGCGGCCGGCCCGGGCTTGCCTGGGCTTTAGCTGCGATGGCGGCCAACAGGGCGCAAAGCGATTGGCGCTACAGTTGACCCTCGGAACGCCGGGACGCGCTTGGAGCGCTTGCAGCACCTCAGAATTTGCCAAAAATCGCGTTCACCATGATGAAACTTTGGACCCACCTCCTGCTTGCCGCTTTGATGGTGTGCCCATTCACAGCCGCGCAGTCTGCCAGCGTGACCGAGCGCCTGCAATGGCAGGACAGGCGCAATACCGGCATCCTGCCGCCCGGCGGCGACGCCGCGTGGCAAGCAGCGGACCAAGTAATACGGAGCGACTTCGATGTCGGCACCCTGCGCGTCCATAGCCAAGAAAGGGAGGGCCTGTACCCTGCGCTGCGCCAGGTCCGTGTCGATGATCTTTCGGTCGGCGCGCCATACCCAGCGGTGGCAGACGGCGCGATGCACGCGATGCAAATAACGTTTTCTGTGCTGCTGCTGGTGGTCAGTACCCTGCTGTACTGGCAAAGCCGGAAAAAGGTTTTTGGCCTTATCGGCTTGCTAGGCTTGCTTTCGGGGCTCTACCACTTGCAACTGGGCGGCGCCTTTATCAAGCCCAACGCTTCCATGACGGTGGTGCTGGACTGTGCCGGCCTGTATGCCAGCGCCAAGGTGCTCGCCTCCCCACGGTTCAAGCTACGCTACGCGCGCGGCTTTTCTGCGCTCTTAGGGGGCAGCTTGTTGATGACAGCCCTGGCCTACAGCAGCCAGCAAGGCGCATTTAATCTCGCTGCAGTGGGTTTGCTATCGGTGGCGCTGTACGGCTTTTGCTGGGATTGCGCAAGGCAGTGGCTGCAACAGCCCGCGTGGCGCAAAGGCCACTTAAACCACCTGCTGGTCGCCGTGTTTGTACTGATGTTGGCTACCAACCTGGGCCTCTGGGGTAATTTACTTGCGCCCGCTATACCCATGGCCTGGGCTGAGCCATTGCGCGCCATGAACCTGCCCCTGATCTCCTTGGGCTTGGTGTTGACACTGCTTTGGCGTCAGCGACGGGCGCAATCGGTGAAAGACCGCAGGCAGCAGGCCCATGTACAAAAGCTGCAAGAACAAACCAGCATCCGCTTTTTACAGCAGCTATTCATTTCGATACTGGTGCATGAAATCAAAACTCCCTTAACAGTTGTTCAATTGGGGACCAGCGCGTTGGTGAAAAAGGACATCGCTCCCGAGCGCAAGCAAGCCTGGGATGTGCGCATGCACACGGCGATCAATAGCATGGTGCACATTTTGGACAACTGCAGCCAGGCGGATCGCTACGAGGGCGGTGTGATGGCGGTGTCGCTCAGCCATTTTTTGCTGACAGATACGCTGGGCTTGGTCATGGGCCAGGCATGGGTGCATTCCAGTGCGCAATCCGAGTTGCTGCAATTGCGCATTGAAAAGCCGATAGACGATCTGCGCTTGCACAGTGACGCAAGCTATTTTCAGATCATTCTCAATAATCTGCTGAGTAACGCGCTCAAGTATTCAGCGCAAGGCAGCCCCGTCGTTTTGCAAGTTAGCCAATATACAAGCGGGCAAGGCATGCCCATGGTCCAATTGGCCGTCAGCAATGTCAAGGGCCCCGCCGGTCATCCGGATCCGGCCAAAGTTTTTGAACGCTACTACCGCTCACCCAACGCAAGCAGTATTTCTGGCACCGGTCTAGGGCTCTGGTTATCGCAGCAACTGGCCTCACGACTGGGCACCAAAATCCAACTCAGTCTGGAAGCCGAACGGGTGGTGTTTTGGTTCACCCTGCCAGTCGATAGCGCTGGGGCGACAAATGCCTGACAAGCAAGCCATGCGTATGGCCCCACACCACAAGTTCCTGCCATGCCGCTCGCCGACATCATCATCGTAGAAGACAACCCCGCCATCCGGGAAGCACTTGCCGAGTATTTGCTTGATGAGGGCTTTGCCGTGCGTACCGCGAGCGATGGCGCCGCCTTGGATCTGCTCTTGCAAGCGCGGGCCGCCGACGCGCTGATACTGGATTTGAACCTTCCCCATGAAAACGGCTATGCCATTGCAAAGCGTGTGCGGCAATCGTTCCCAGCGATCGGTATTTTGATTTTGTCGGCCCGCGTGCAAGGCGATCCATCGGACACCCAAGCTGCAATAGCCGACCTGCAACTGGCCAAACCCGTCGAGCCACGCGCACTGGCCCAGGCAGTGCGCCAGGTCCATGCGCTAGCAATGGCGCGGCACCGCTAAAATGTTTTTTCGCGCGCCTGACCGGCGCAATGCCCCCAGCCCCTTCCGGAGTCGTTTCATGGCCAATTCCCAACAAATGGCAAGCGCGATACGCGCGCTTGCAATGGACGCAGTACAACAAGCCAACTCCGGTCACCCCGGCGCCCCCATGGGCATGGCCGATATGGCGGTAGCGCTATGGGGCCAACATCTGCAACACAACCCCTCCAACCCCCATTGGGCTAACCGCGATCGCTTTGTGTTGTCAAACGGCCACGGCTCCATGCTGATATATGCCTTGCTACACCTGGCGGGCTACAAGCTACCCATGGCTGAGCTGAAAAACTTCCGCCAATTGCACAGCAAAACAGCGGGTCACCCCGAAGTGGATGTCACGCCCGGTGTCGAAACCACCACCGGCCCGCTGGGCCAGGGCATTACCAATGCGGTGGGCATGGCCATGGCCGAAAAACTGCTGGCTGCGCAATTTAACCGTGAAGGCCATGCCATCGTGGACCACCACACCTATGTGTTTTTGGGCGACGGCTGCATGATGGAAGGCATCAGCCACGAAGCTAGCGCCCTGGCCGGCGCCTGGAAGCTGAACAAGCTGATCGCCTTGTATGACGACAACGGTATTTCCATCGATGGCCAGGTCACACCCTGGTTTATTGACAACAGCGCGCAGCGCTTTGCCGCCTATGGTTGGAACGTCATCGACAAGGTAGATGGCCATGACGCGCAAGCCGTATCCAAGGCCATTGCCCAAGCCAAAGCCAGCAGCGACAAACCTAGCCTGATTGTTTGCAAAACGTCAATCGGTAAAGGCAGCCCCAACCGCGCCAACACCGCCAAAGCCCACGGAGAACCCCTGGGCGCAGACGAAATCAAACTCACCCGCGAAGCCATAGGCTGGGCACACCCGCCTTTCGTGGTGCCCAAAGCGGTCTATGCCGATTGGGACGCCAAAGCGGCAGGGCGCACACGCGAGAAAGAATGGAACACCCGCTTTGCCGCTTACAAAGCCGCGCACCCGGCCCTGGCCAAAGAATTTGTGCGCCGCATGAAGGGCGACTTGCCCAAAGGCTTTGTGCAAACTGCGGTGGACGCGGTATTGGCAGCGCACACCAAAGCCGAAACCGTGGCCTCGCGCAAAGCCTCGCAACTGGCACTAGAGCATTTCACCGCGGCCCTGCCCGAGCTACTGGGCGGCTCGGCGGACCTGACCGGCTCCAACCTGACCAACACCAAATCTACGCCCAATGTGCGCTTTGATGCACAAGGGCAATTGCTGCAAAGCGCCGACGCCAACGGCCAACTGCACGGCGGGCGCCATATCAACTACGGCGTGCGCGAATTCGGTATGGCCGCGATCATGAACGGCATTGCCCTGCACGGCGGCTTTATCCCCTACGGCGGCACCTTCCTGACTTTTAGCGACTATTCGCGCAATGCCATCCGCATGGCCGCCTTGATGAAAAAGCGCGTCATCCATGTGTTCACGCACGACAGCATCGGCCTGGGCGAAGACGGGCCGACACACCAGTCCATCGAGCATGCAGCATCCTTGCGTCTGATCCCCAACCTGGACGTCTGGCGCCCCGCCGATACCGCCGAGACCGCCGTAGCCTGGACCGTAGCCCTGCAAAACCGCAACAAGCCCACCGCCTTGTTGTTGTCACGCCAAAACATCAGCTACGCGCCCAAGGCCGAATCCGCGGCGGCTCCTGCTGCCTGCGGCCTGGATGCCATCAACAAAGGGGCTTATGTGCTGGCCGAACCCTCCGAAGTCGGCATGAAGAAAAAAACCCAGGCGGTACTGATTGCCACTGGCTCAGAAGTACAACTCGCCCTGCAGGCGCAAGCGGTACTGGCTGCACGCAAGATTGCGGTGCGCGTGGTCTCCATGCCCAGCACCACCACCTTTGACTTACAAAGCGATGCCTACAAAACCAGTGTGCTACCTACGGGCGTGCCGCGCATTGCGGTCGAAATGGGCTCGAGTGGCGGCTGGTGGAAATACGGTTGCGCTGCCGTCGTAGGCATAGATACCTATGGCGAATCGGCCCCTGCGCCGGCCCTGTTCAAACACTTCGGCTTTACGCCTGAGAACGTGGCCGATACCGTGCAAT
>JAEMRG010000236.1:1455-3492 GCA_016463455.1 Rhodoferax sp. | reverse complement strand
TGGTGATGTGGGTTTCTTCCTGGATGATGAGCTGCGTGTTGCGCGCAATGCGCGACGAGAACTCGGTGGGCAGCGCAATGGCTTCGTCAAAGCTATTGGTGTGCAGGCTTTGCGTACCGCCAAACACGGCTGCCATAGCTTCGATGGTGGTACGCACCACGTTGTTATACGGGTCTTGCTCCGTCAGGCTCCAGCCGCTGGTTTGGCAGTGGGTACGCAGCATCAGGCTTTTGGGCGATTTGGCGTTAAAACCTTGCATGATGCGGCACCACAAAAGGCGCGCGGCGCGCATCTTGGCGACCTCTAAATAGAAGTTCATGCCAATGGCCCAAAAGAAGGACAAGCGGCCCGCAAATTCATCCACGTCCAGACCCGTGGCAATAGCCGTTTTCACGTACTCCTTGCCATCGGCCAAAGTGAAGGCCAGCTCTAAAGCCTGGTTGGCCCCGGCTTCTTGCATGTGGTAACCCGATATGGAAATCGAGTTGAACTTGGGCATGTTTTTGGCCGTGTAGCCAATGATGTCGCCGATGATGCGCATAGACGGCGCAGGCGGGTAGATATAGGTGTTGCGCACCATGAACTCTTTGAGGATGTCGTTCTGTATGGTGCCGCTCAGTTGCGCTTGCGACACGCCCTGCTCTTCAGCCGCCACGATGTAACCGGCCAGCACTGGCAGCACCGCGCCGTTCATGGTCATGGACACACTGACTTTGTCCAGCGGAATCTGGTTGAACAAAATCTTCATGTCCTCCACCGAGTCGATGGCGACACCGGCTTTGCCCACGTCGCCGGTCACGCGCGGGTGGTCGGAGTCATAGCCCCGGTGGGTGGCCAGATCGAAAGCCACCGACACGCCCTGCCCGCCAGCGGCCAGCGCCTGGCGGTAAAACGCATTGCTTTCCTCGGCGGTAGAAAAACCGGCGTACTGGCGGATGGTCCAGGGCCGCACCGCATACATAGTGGCTTGCGGGCCGCGCACATAGGGCGCAAAACCGGGCAGCGTGTTGGCATAGGGCAAGTGGGCTGTGTCCGCTGCGGTGTACAGCGGCTTGACGACGATGCCGTCCGGCGTGGTCCAGCTCAGGGCATCCACATTGCCACCGGGCGCGGACTTGGCGGCAGCGCGCAGCCAGGCGGCGTGGTCGCCCTGCTCAAAAGTGGGCCAGGCGGCGGACGGCGAAGGCGGGGATGCGGGCGGCTTGGAACTCATGGCGCGGGCTTTCAAATCAATATTTTTACAGTTGGCGCATTCTATCATTCATAATTATTAATTCAAAACTGAATTAGGGCTTACAATTTCAGCCATGCAATCCCTCATCCTGACCCCGCGCGCGCTCTACCAAGAGGTAGCGGAGTTGCTGCGCGAGCGGATTTTTTCCAACACCTTGCCGCCCGGCAGCTGGATCGACGAAATGGCGCTGGCCGAGGAATACGGCATCAGTCGCACGCCTTTACGCGAGGCCATCAAGGTGCTGGCCACCGAGGGCCTGGTCACTATGAAGGTGCGCCGTGGCGCCTATGTGACCGAGGTCAATGCCAAAGACCAGGCGGATGTGTATCACTTGCTGTCACTGCTCGAATCCGACGCGGCCGGCGTGGTGGCCCAAGGCGCCACGTCCGCGCAGTTGCAGGATTTGCAAACCCTGCACGCCGAGCTAGGTAGGGCAGTGGACTCCACCGATAGATTTTTCGAAATCAACGAACGCTTTCACATGCGTTTATTGGAAATTGCGGACAACCGCTGGCGCGACCAATTGTGCGCGGACTTGCGCAAAGTGATGAAACTCAACCGCCACAACTCGCTGCTCAAAAACGGGCGTGTGGCCGAATCGCTGCGCGAGCACCAGGCCTTGATGGACGCGCTGCTGGCCCGCAACCAGGCGCTGAGCGTGCAGCGCATGCGCGAGCACTTTGCCAACGGGCTGGAGGCGGCGGGTTAATGGCTGCCGCCGCAGGGCGCATCACGCACCTGCTCTACCTGCACGGCTTTCGCTCGTCCCCCGCGTCCGCCAAAGCGCGCCTGATGGCGCAGGC
>JAEMRG010000236.1:0-1355 GCA_016463455.1 Rhodoferax sp. | reverse complement strand
GCAAAGCCAATGGCATGCGCCGGACGAGCACTTTTATTTTCAGGAAAGCTATATCGCCGAACTGCAATCCATGGCCGACGAAGGCACCCATGCGCCCGGCCCAGAACTGGCGCTGATTTCGCAACGCGACGAAGTGCTGGACTGGCGGGAAATGCAAGCACGCTACCCCCAAGCCCGGCGCATCCTGCTGCCCGAGGGGGACCACGCGATCAGCGACTTTGCATCGCACGTGGATGGGGTATTGGAGTTTTTGGGCTTGGTGTAGGGAACTCACTACAGAGCGCTTGGCTAGGGTTGCGCCAGCTCACGCAGGATGTCTGGGTGCCGCTGGGCTAACGTAATGAGTGTGCGCGCCGCGCCTGATGGCTGCTTGCGCCCTTGCTCCCAGCCTTGCAAGGTACGGACGGAAACGCCCAATAGCTCAGCAAACGCGCTTTGCGAAAGGCCGGAGTTTCTGCGCGCAGCAATCACAGGCGAATACACCACCAAGCCCTCGCCACGCTTCATTTGTCGCACTGATTCCAGTAGTTCGGCCTCAAGATCCCGGCTTGCTTCCCAGACTTCAAGTTCGGCATCGGTCATTGGCAATTTCGTTTTAGTTTTTGCTTGTTTAGTGGTCAAAGGCATCGCGTAACTCCTTCAAAGTGCTCGCTTTCAGCGTCTCCAAGTGGCTCTTGGCGTAAATGAACAACAACACCAGTTCACCGTCCTGGCTGCGCGCGAAATAAATCACGCGCACCCCGCCAGACTTGCCGGCACCGGCCCGGCTCCAGCGCAACTTGCGTACTCCGCCTGTGCCGGGGACCACCACGCCTTCATTTGGATGTGTGGCGATGAAAGCGCAAAAGACACCCATTTCGTCTTCTGTCCAGTAGGCTGGCCAAAGCTTGCAAAAGAGTGGCGACTCGATAACGGTGAAAAGCTGCAAATTATACTCCTTAGGCGTATAAAATTCCAGGTTATCAGGAACATTTAAGCGCGACCAGTGAATTGAACACAATGCACCACAGAAACAACCATCGCAAAGCGACGCACCGGGACGCTTGGATAACGTCAAAGCGTGTTTTGGTGCGGAGAAAGTTGACGTAGGCGAGGGCGCACATAAGCCTCTTGCACACGGAAATTTATAAAAAACAACGATTACTTAATTTTAAAACTATTTGAAATTTTGAATATTCATTGGGGCGGCTCGCTCAGTCCCCCACCCGCTTCCCCGCCACCACCAGGCCCACGCCCGACAAAATCAGCACGCCGCCGATCAGGTGGTGCAGTTCCAGCGCCTCGCCCAGAAACAGCCAGGCCACCACGGCGGCGTACAGCGGCCCCAGGTACATGGTCATGGCCACCGGGCCCGG
>JAEMRG010000235.1 GCA_016463455.1 Rhodoferax sp. | reverse complement strand
CTGTTTTCGCCGCGCACAAACAGCATGGCCTGGGGCAGGATGTCGTGCATTTTCATGGCGTCATGCCCAGCACCGCTGGGCATGCGGTGCAGCGGCAAACCCAGCTGAGCGACTGCAGTTTCCCAGCGCGCCTGCCAGGCCGGCGCGCTGGGCGCGGCGCTGGCGCGCATGCTCTCGTTCAAGGCGAAGGCCAGCCCCCGGCGGGCGCAAATAGCCTCTAGTTGGGCCAGCACATCGGCACACAAGGCATCGCGCTGTGCATCGGACGGGGCGCGCATGTCCAGTGAAAAATCGCAGCGGCCCGGCACCACATTGATAGAGCCCGACGGCACGTGCAACTGCCCGATAGTGGCGACCGCATCGCCATCGCAGGCGGCGCGTTGCTCCATACACAAGGCCAATTCGGCCACGGCCAAGGCCGCGTCGCGGCGGCGGTTCATGGGCGTGGTGCCGGCATGGCTGGCGGTGCCGGTGACGCTGCCAGTAAAGCGCACGCTGGCGTTAATAGAAGTGACTACGCCCAGGGGAATATTCAATTCATTGAGCACCGGTCCTTGCTCGATATGCACTTCCACAAAGCCTAGGTAGTGCTGCGGATCGCGCCTTATCGTCGCAATCTGCGCCGGGTCCAGACCGGCTTGCTGCATGGCGCTGCGCATGCTGATGCCCTCGGCATCGCACTGGTCCAGCCAGGTATGGTCGAAGCTGCCGGTAAGTGCCGAAGCCGACAAAAACGTGGCCTTGAAGCGCTGGCCTTCCTCTTCGGAAAATGCCACTATTTCAATGCCAAAAGGCAAGCGCCGCCCGACGCGGTGCAAAGCCTGCACGCAGGCCAGCGGCACAAAAATACCCAGGCGCCCGTCGTATTTACCGCCGTTGCGCACGGTGTCGTAATGGCTGCCGGTCATCAAGATGCGCGCGCCGGGCGTAGCTGCGTGGTAGCGCCCCACCACATTGCCCACAGCGTCGATATGTACTTCGTCCATACCGCAAGCACGCATGCGCTGCAAAATATCCCGCGCGCAGGCCTGGTGGGCTTCGGTGAGGTAGGTGACGGTAAGTTCGCCGCGCTCGGCAAAGCCGGGATCGCTGTGGCGCGCCAGGTCTTGCTGCCAATCCCACACCTGGTTTCCCACTTCGGGCTGCAAGCCAAATTTGTCGGCCAGGCGGATTTCCACAATGCGGTGGATATTGCGCAAACATTCTTGCAATTCAAAGTCCGGGTGGCCTTGCAAGCGACGCGCCATGGTGGCCATGATTTGCGCTTTGGACAGGCCCGTGCCGCGCGGGCCACGCACTGCCACGATAAAAGGCCAGTCAAATTTGGCGCGGTAATCGGCATTGAACTGCTGGATAGCGGCCAACTCTTGCGGGGTGCAGTCCGTCAGCCCGGCTTTTTTCTGTTCGTGCTGGGATTCGGTGGTCAGGCTGGACACGACCAAGCCTTTGCCGGCGAGCTCCGGGTGGGCGCGCAGCAAAGCCAGTTGCGGCTCGCGCCCGGCCGCTTCGAGCACACGGCACATGGCGTACTGCAATTGCGCTAGCGACTGAAAAGGCCGCTCGGCCAGGGCTTGCTCGGCAATCCAGTCGGAGTGCTCGTACAAACCGGCCAGCATGGCCTGCGCTTGCGCCAGGGGCGCGCGATTGAGTTCGTCCAGGGTCATGTGGCTTCGCCGTAGGGATGCACGCTGTTCCAGTGCCGCGCCACATCCAGACGGCGACAGACCCAGATCTGGTCGCGCGACTGCACATGGTCCAAAAAGCGCTGCAAAGCGGTGATGCGGCCGGGCCGGCCCAGCAGGCGGCAGTGCATACCGATGCTCATCATCTTGGGAGCGTTGTCGCCCTGCGGATCGCCTTCGGCATACAAAACATCAAAACTGTCTTTCAGGTACTGAAAGAAAGGGTCGGCGTGCGAATAACCCTGGGGCAGTGCAAAGCGCATGTCATTGCAGTCCAGGGAATAGGGCACGATGAGTTGGGGCACCACCGTGCCATCGGTTTTTTGCACCTTCATCCAAAACGGCAGGTCGTCGCCGTAGTAGTCGCTGTCGTAGGCAAAGCCACCGTAATCGGCCACCAGGCGGCGGGTGCGCGGACTGTCGCGACCGGTGTACCAGCCCAAGGGACGCTCGCCACACAAGTCGCGCAGTAGGTCCATAGCCTCGCGCATATGGGCGCGCTCGGTGGCCTCGTCGATGTTCTGGTAATGGATCCACTTCAGGCCATGGCAGGCGATGTCATGGCCCAGTTCTTGAAATGCCGCGCACAACTCCGGGTGTCTTTGCAAGGCCGTGGCTACGCCAAACACGGTCAGCGGCAGCTTGCGTTTTTCAAATTCACGCAGGATGCGCCAGACCCCTGCGCGCGAGCCGTATTCGTAAATGCCTTCCATGCTGATATGGCGGTCGGGGAAGGCGGCAGGGTTGAACATTTCGGACAAAAACTGCTCGGAACCGGCATCGCCATGCAAAACGCTGTTTTCTCCGCCCTCTTCGTAATTGAGCACAAACTGCAGCGCCACGCGGGCTTTGCCTGGCCACTGGGGGTGCGGGGGCTTTGGGCCATAGCCAACCAGGTCACGCGGGTAGGGGGCCGTGGAGTCGTAATGGGGCATGCTGCGGATGGTAGCGGCAAAGCCAGAGCGCGGGCAGCTGTGCATCACACAGGGAGCACTGATTACACTTTCACCCTATTTGAGGGGAATCGACTATGGGCCTGAGCACCCACGTTTTGGACACCATGCACGGCACCCCGGCAGCGGGTATGCAGGTGCGCTTGTACCGCGTGCAAGCGGGGCAGCCCACACTGGTCAAAGCGCTGGTACTCAATAGCGATGGCCGCAATCCGGATGGTTTGTTGTTCGAGCATGCCGCGCTGCAGATTGGCTGCTACCGCCTGGAATTTGCGGTGGCCGATTACTTCCGTTCGCGCGGCGTGGACTTGCCCGAGCCCCCGTTTTTGGACCAGGTGGGCATTGACTTTGGTATCGCCGATGCCAGCGCCCACTACCATGTGCCGCTGCTGGTCAGCCCCTGGAGTTATTCCACCTACCGAGGCTCTTGATTGCTGGCCGCAGTGGCTGCGCCGTAGTCCTACTTTTGCCCTTCGGTCAGGCTGTCCAATTGAAAGCGACCACTCTTGTGCCACAACCAGACCTCGGTGTAGCTGATCTTGCCCATGCGCACTGGCGCCGGGAAAGGTGCTGCTGCATGCACCATGCTTTCGATTTCTGCCATCACCTTGGGCACCTGGCGCGGGGGGCGCGTCCAGCGCAGTGCCACCACTTCGCCGCGCCGGCCAATTTCGAGCTCCAGCACGCCCACCGCTTGCAACAAGGGCGGCAGCTTGCCGACATAGATGCGGTCCGCGTATTTTTCGTAGAGATGCCCGGCGGCGTCTTTGCGGTATTCGCGGGGGTTGGCCGCACGGGAAGTCTTCGCAGGTGGGGCCTCCACGGCCGGCGCCTCCGGGGCTACGCTAACGGGCGGGGCTACAG
>JAEMRG010000234.1 GCA_016463455.1 Rhodoferax sp. | reverse complement strand
TTGATGGAGGCCTACCGCCAAGGGCGGCAGGTGCCGTTTTTCGGGGTAGGCAATTCGGGCATCGTGGCCCAGGACGGGCAACACAAATTTTTCCGCTTGGGCGTGAACACCACCGCCTATAGCGACGGCCATATGCAGGTGATGTGCGCCTCGGTGCTGCGCCCGGGCGACTGCGTCGTCGTGATCAGTAATTCAGGCCGCACCCGCGACCTGATGGACGCCTGTGACATCGCGCGTAAAAACGGCGCCACCACGATTGTGATTACCGCCAGCGGCTCGCCACTGGCCAGGGCCGGCCATATTCACCTCAATGCTGACCACCCGGAAGGCTTTGACAAATACAGCCCCATGGTTTCGCGTCTTTTGCACTTAATGATTATTGACATCCTGGCCACCGCGGTGGCCTTGCGCATCGGCAGCAACATCTTGCAGCCCTTGCTCAGTGAGATGCGCCAGAACCTGCGCAGTAAGCGCTACAGCTGAAGACGGCGTCTTAAGAGCCGTATTCCATAGCCCGGCGCTGGCGATCCACAAATTCCTGGTAGGTGTCGATGCCACGCAATTGCAAAATCGTGTTGCGCACCGCTGCTTCCACCAGCACCGCGATATTGCGTCCGGCCACCACCTGAATCACCACTTTGCGCACCGGGATGCCAATCACATCCTGTGTCAAGGGCTCATGGGGCATACGCTCGTAATCGCGCTCCAGGGTTTCTTTGCGCACCAGGTGCACGATGAGTTTGAGGCGCATCTTGCGGCGTACCGCTGTTTCGCCAAAAATAGCGCGTATGTCCAAGAGGCCGATGCCGCGCACTTCCAACAGGTTTTGCAACAAGTCCGGGCAACGCCCTTCAATCGTGGCCTGGTTGATGCGGTACAGGTCCACCGAGTCGTCGGCCACCAAGCCGTTGCCGCGCGAAATCAGCTCTAGCCCCAGTTCACTCTTGCCAAGCCCCGATTCGCCGGTAATCAAAACGCCCAGCCCCAGAATGTCCATGAACACGCCGTGCATGGACACCCGATCCGCAAAGTGCTTGGACAAATACGCGCGCAGCACATCAATCACAAAGGCCGAGGAGGCTTGCGCCGCAAACATCGGGATTTGCGCTTCCTCGCACATGCGCAAAAGGCCAGGCGGCGCTATCTGGCCATCGGCCAGCACCAATACCGGCGGCTCCAAGGTCACGATGCGCTGGATGCGCCGGGTGCTGTCTTCCTCGCTGGCATTGGCGATGTAGGCAATTTCGCGCTCGCCCAAAATCTGCACCCGGTAAGGATGGATGTAATTGAGGTAACCCACCAGATCGGCGCCCGAGCGGGCGGCGCGCACCGCGACTTCGTCAAAGCGCCGCTCGGAGGCCCCTAAGCCTGCGACCCACTGCCATTGCAAGCGGCTGCGCAAGGCCTCGAAAAGGACGTCGGCACTGATGGCGTTGGGTTTCACAGCCTAGGTTCCGGTGCGTGGCCGCTGGGCTGGGGCGCAGCCGCTAGTGGACCTGGGCCGAGCGCCAGTTGGCCAGCAGGCCGTGCAGCTTCGTTGCGTCGGTGGTACTGGTTAGGCGTTTGCGCATATCGGCGTCGCTGAGCAGTTCGGCAATCTCGGACAGAATTTCTAGGTGCCGCTGGGTGGCAGCCTCGGGCACCAGCAAAAAAATCATCAGGCTCACCGCCTCATCGTCCGGCGCGTCAAAGCCGATCGGGCGGGCCAGTTGGAACACCGCTGCCATGGGCGACTTCAGGCCTTTAATCCGTCCGTGCGGAATCGCCACGCCATGACCCAGGCCGGTGGAGCCAAGGCGTTCGCGCGAAAACAGGCTGTCGGTCACCAGCGCCCGGCTCAGGCCGTGCAGGCTCTCAAATAGCAACCCGGCCTCTTCAAACGCGCGTTTTTTACTGGTAACGTCTACCTGTGCCAGTACATGCGATGGGGGTAAGAGGGCGGCGAGTCGGTTCATGGTGTTGCGGATTATGCCCACAAAAAAACCGCCACTGGTGGGTGGCGGTTTGCTGCACTTTTCAAGACTGGGCGGGCTACATCAGGCGTTTTGGTGCGGCGTGGTGGTGATCTTGGATGCGCTGTTTGTGGCGTCCCACTTGCCGATCAAGCTTGTCAACCAAATCGTCGACTGCGGCATACAGGTCTTCATGGGAGCTTTGCGCAAACATATCGTTGCCTTTGACATGGATATTGCATTCGGCGCGTTGCCTGCGCTCTTTTTCCTTTTGCTTTTCTACTGTGAGCAATACTTTTACGTCCACGACCTGATCAAAGTGGCGCGTGATGCGTTCCAATTTTTCGGTCACGTAACTGCGCAGGGCCGGCGTTACTTCCAGATGATGGCCGCTGATTGTCAAATTCATAAATAGCCTCCAGTTGCTTGCTACACATCCGGCGACCTGGCGGTCGCCAGTCCAATTCCGCAAAAATTACCTATTCCGCGGAACTCCCGACCCCACTATGCGCTTGTTTCCGGAAAAAAGCAAAGCTTTTTCGAGGGACTGACGCTGCCCGGGCTTGGGCCCTGGCAGCAGGCGGCACAAGGGTGCGCAGGCACTCTGTAAAGCCTTCGCGAACCTTTGTGCTGCAGTGCGATAATCATCGGATTGCCACTTTGGAGAGCATTCTTGGAACACTACCCTAGTTGGTAGCTTTCGGATGGTGTAGGCCGATAGGCCCTGTCGTTCGAAAGCTGCCGTATCCCCGCCGCACCCTCGAACCGTAGGCCCTGACCTTCAACCATTTGCCATGCTCAATATTTTTACCCTGGCCAACGGCCGCCTGTTCCAGGAAGAAATCGAATCCCTGGAAGAACTTTCCAAATTCCTGCCCATCTGGGTGGATTTGGAATCTCCCACCGTCGAAGAAAAGCGCTGGATCAAGCAGTATTACGGCTTGTCCATCCCCGAAGACGCGATGGACGAGGACATTGAGGAATCCGCCCGCTTCTATACCGAAGACAACGGCGAACTACATATCCGCAGTGACTTTTTAATCGCTGACGAGGATGAGCCACGCACAGTGCGTGCAGCGTTTATCCTGAACCTAGTCAACGACAGCCTCAAAAGCAAAGGCGTCTTGTTCTCTATCCACGACGAAGACATACCGGTTTTCCGTTTGCTACGTATGCGCGCGCGCCGCGCGCCGGGGCTGATTGAAGACGCCAAAGAGGTGCTGCTCAAATTGTTTGACGCCGACGCCGAATATTCGGCCGACACGCTCGAAGGCATTTACGACGATCTGGAAAACGTCAGTCGCAAAGTGCTGGCCGGCAATGTGACCGACGAAATCGCCGGCGAGGCCCTGGCCGCCATTGCGCGCCACGAAGATATGAGCGGGCGCATTCGCCGCAACGTGATGGATACGCGCCGCGCGGTGAGCTTCATGATGCGCTCCAAAATGCTCAATGCCGAGCAGTTTGAAGATGCGCGTCAAATTCTGCGCGATATCGATTCGCTGGACAGCCACACCGCGTTTTTGTTTGACAAGATCAACTTCTTGATGGACGCCAC
>JAEMRG010000233.1 GCA_016463455.1 Rhodoferax sp. | reverse complement strand
TCGTCCATGACGATACCGTCCTCGCGCAACATAAATCCGTAGCGCGCTTTGCCCACGGCCAGTTTGGAATAGCCATTGACATAAACGCGGTCCAAAAATGCGGCAGCGTCCGGGCCTTGAACGTCGATTTTGCCCAGGGTGGAGGTATCGGCAATGCCTACGTTTTCACGCACAAACTCCATCTCGACTTTGTAGGCCTCGGACAAGGTGGCGCCATGCGTGCGGTACCACAGCGGGCGCAGCCAGTAGCCCGCTTCCATCTTGACGCCGCCGTTAGCCATATGCCAGTCGTGCATGGCGGTGAGGCGCTCTGGTTGAAAGTGGCCACGCACATTGCGCCCGGCCAGCGCGCCCAGCGCCGCCGGGGTGTAGGGTGGGCGGAAAGTGGTGGTGCCGGCCAGGGACAGGTCCAGGCCGCGTGCGGCGGCCATCACGCCCATGCCGTTGAGGTTAGAGGTCTTGCCCTGGTCCGTACCCATGCCCAGCGTGGTGTAGCGCTTGAGGTGTTCTACGGACACATAGCCTTCGCGGTGCGCCAGTTGCACATCGTCAACCGTGACATCGTGCTGAAAATCGACAAAGGATTTACCGCCGGATGAGTCCGAGCGCAGCGGCCCTGCCGGCACAAAGGCCATGCCAAAGCCGTCTTGCAGCGTGGGCGCATCGCCTGCGCTGTGCAGACTGAGCACGCCGGCCGCTTGCGCGCCCGCCGCCCAGCCCGAGGCGATGGCGCCATCCCAGCTTTGTTCGCCCACCATGCTGCCTGCGCCAAATTGTGCGCGGTCAAAAGCGCCCGGCACAAAGCTGGCAATGTCGCTGCGGTAGACCGGCTTGATATTGCGGTGCGAGCTGAGGTGTACCGTCGGCGTCCAACCGCCAGACATGGCGACTAGGTCCACCTCGTGGTGGGCGGCGCCGCCCATGATGCGGCCTGTGTTGCTGTCAAAGCCTTCAATACGTGCGGTATTGGCACGCTGAAATCCACGCACTTGTGTGACCGCGCTGCCATGGTGGACGGTGATGCCCACGCTATTGGCCGCAGCCAGCAAGGCCGGGGCCGTGGTGGGCCGCAGATCGACCAGTTGCACCTGCGCACCGGCCTGGGCCAGGCCCATAGCATCGGCATAGGCGGCGTCGTTGTTCACGCAAAACAGCGCGCGCCGGCCAGGGGCCACCGCATAGCGGTTGACATAAGCGCCTACCGCGCTGCTGAGCATGACCGCCGGTTTGTCATTGCCGCCAAAGACCAAGGGACGTTCAATAGCGCCGCAGGCCATGACGATAGCCTTGGCGCGCACGGTGCGCATGCGCTGGCGCGGCAGGCCATGGGCGGGGTCCGCCACGCCGGGTGCGCTGCGCTCTATCACGCCCACGGTATTGCCGTCGTAAATGCCAAACGCAGTGCTACGGGTCACCAGGCGCACACGGCCCGTCGCCTTGATTTCTTGCAGCATATGCGCCAGCCATTGCGCTTGGGCGCTGCTTGCGGGGCAGTTGAGCAAGGCGCCGCCGAGTTCAAAGTCTTGCTCGACCAGCATCACATCGGCACCGACGCGTGCCGCTTGCAGCGCAGCGGCCAAGCCGGCGGCGCCCGAGCCGATCACCAACACATCGACGAAGTCGTTGTGGTAGTCGTAGCGGTGGATATCAAAGTCCGCCACCGAGGCGCCCAGGCCTGCGGCTTTGCGGATGAAGTGCTCGTACAACATCCAGGCCTTGCGCGTCGGGCCCATAAAAGTTTTGTAATAAAACCCAGCCACAAACACCGGCGAGAGCAGGGAGTTGATGGCCATGAAGTCCAGGCTGACCGAGGGCCAGGCGTTTTGCGTGCGGGCGCGCAGGCCTTGCTCCAGTTCGGTCGTTGTGGCCGCGATATTGGGCTCGCGCGTGCCGCCGTCGCCCAGGGTGAACAAGGCATTAGGCTCTTCCACGCCCGAGCCCAGAATGCCGCGTGGCCGGTGGTATTTGAAAGACCGGCCGACCAAATGCACGTTGTGCGCCAGCAGGGTAGAGGCCAGGGTGTCACCGGCAAAGCCTTGGTAGGGTGAGCCGTCCAGGGTGAAGGTCAGCGCTTGGCTGCGGTCAATACGGCCACCGCTGGGCAGGCGCTGCTTGCCGCCTTGGGCTGATGGGAGCTGGTTCATGGCAGCGTCCTTTGCGCGGCGGGCAGCACCGATTCGATGTCGTGCGTCACCGTATGGCGCTTGACCACCAGCCAGCGGCGGCAGCCCAAGGTGTGCTGCCAAAACTCGCTGTGGATGCCGCGCGGATTGGGGCGGGTGTAAACGGTTTGGACCCAGGCTTCATGGTGTTGCACGCCCAAATCCGGGTAGGGCTGGGTGGCGTCACCGAAGTAGCTGAACTCTTCGTGGTCGCGGGTGCCGCAGTAGGGGCAGGCGATGCGTAGCATGGTGTGTCCGCCCTTTCTATTGCAAGTGGTTGTAAGGGCCTGTGCCCGCTTCGTCGATATAGCGGCCCTGGGCAAAGCGGTCCAGCGTAAATCCGGCGTTGTAAGCATGGGGCGCGTCATTGGCAATCGTGTGTGCAAAACACCAGCCTGAGGCCGGCGTGGCCTTAAAGCCGCCATAGCACCAACCGGTATTGAGGTAGAGCCCATCGACCGGGGTTTTGGTGATGATGGGGCTGCCGTCAGGCGTCATGTCCATGATGCCGCCCCAATGGCGCAGCACGCGCAGTCGCGCCGCACTGGGCATGGCACTGACCAGGGCTTGCGTGACCTCGCTGACATTGGCCAAGTTGCCGCGCTGGGCATAGGAGTTGTAGCGGTCAATATGGCCGCCAAATACCAGGCCACCTTTGTCCGACTGCGAGAAATAAAAATACGAAGCCGACCACACCACCACATGGTTAACGATGGGCTTGATGGACTCGGTGACATAGGCTTGCAGCACATGGCTGTCAATCGGCAGTTGCAGCCCAGCTTTTTGCGCTAGCGGCGAAGTGTTGCCCGCCACTGCCATGCCCACCTTGCCCGCGCTGATGGTGCCGCGCGATGTGTGTACGCCAGTGATGCGCTCGCCCGTCCATTCAAAGTCGCGCACTTCGCAGTTTTGGATGATGTCCACGCCCAGTGCATTGGCCGCGCGTGCATAGCCCCAGACCACGGCATCGTGGCGAGCCGTGCCAGCGTCCGGTTGCAACATGGCGCCGTAAATCGGAAAGCGCGCCTCGTCTGAAAAGTCCAGGTAGGGCGCTTCTTTCATCACGTCTTCGCGGGTGAGGATGTCGGCCCGGATGCCGTTCAGGCGCATGATGTTGGCACGGCGGATTTGTGCGTCATGCCCGCTGGGCGACATAGTGACGTACAAATAACCGCGCGGCGAGAACATCACGTTGTAGTTCAGGTCTTGCGACATGCCGCGCCACAGGGACATGGAATGTTCATAAAACGCGGTGTTGTCCTGCATCATGTAGTTGGAGCGCACGATGGTGGTGTTACGCCCCGCATTGCCCGAACCGATATAGCCTTTTTCTAGCACCGCAATGTTTTTAA
>JAEMRG010000232.1 GCA_016463455.1 Rhodoferax sp. | reverse complement strand
GGCGTGGCCGAGTCGCCGCACGTGGGCAGCATCCCCACCTTCACCAGCGCCATGGTGGATGCTTTTGCACACCTGGGCGTGACGCACTTCAACATGCCACATACCGCTTACCGCGTATGGCAACAACTGAAGAAGTCGGGCGTTAACACCTGACACGCGGCTTTGCACCAAGCCAGGGCCGGGGCGCGCAAGCGCCCCAGCCCTTTTCCTTTTTTTAAACAGTAGAAAGTGCGCGCATGGAAGTCGTGATTGAAAAGCAGTACCCGGTGAGTGCGGGCATCCCCGCTGCCTGGGCCGTGTTGTCGGATATGCATGCCCTGGCCACTTGCATGCCCGGTGCGCAAATTACCGAAGACATTGACGCCACCCACTTCAAAGGCGGTGTGCGCGTGAAGGTCGGGCCCGCCGTGGCGGCCTTTGCCGGCACGATTGAAATCCTGGCCCTGGACGCGGGCACCTACACCCTCAAAATGTTGGGCAAAGGCGCGGACAAAGGCGGCTCTTCTGCATCTATGGAATTGACCGCTTCTTTGCTGCCGGGCGAGAACGGCCATTGCGTGCTGGCCGGCCATGCCGCAGTGATCGTGAACGGCAAATTCGCCCAGTTTGGCGGGCGCATGATGAACTCGGTATCCGACATGATCCTGGCGCAGTTTGCCGACGTGTTTTCGCAAAAAGCGCAGGCCTTGCAGGCCAGTACGGCTGCGGGCTCGGCGGACGCCGGCGGCTCGCCTGCCGCTGACGCTCAGCCGCACCCAGCCAGCCCCAGTGCCGCAGCGCCTAGTGCCCCAACAGCGCCGGTGGTGGCGACCGAGTTCAATGCGCTGGGCTTGGTCTGGTCCTTGGTCAAGCAATTTTTTGCCGGGCTATTCGGCAAAAAGCCTAAGGCATGAGTCAGGCCCCTGTGCCGCCGAGCCCGCAGGGCTTGCGCGAACAATTATTTGGCGTCGGCTACATCGCCGACGAGGATGTGGCCAGCCTGGTCTGGATGGCTTTGTCGCTGGAGCGGCCCATGCTGATCGAGGGCGAGGCCGGTGTCGGCAAGACCGCGATTGCTGCCGCTTGTGCACATGCTTTGGGCCGTCCGCTGCTGCGCTTGCAGTGCTATGAAGGCCTGGACCTGGGCCAGGCGGTGTATGAATGGAATTACAGCCGCCAGCTACTCGAAATCCGCCTGACCGAAGCGGGCGCTGGCAGTGCCACCACAGGGGTAGCCGGTAGCGCTCAAGAGGCCCTGCGCAGCAATTTGTTTTCGGAAGAGTTTTTGCTGCAACGCCCTTTGCTGCAAGCCATACGCAGTGAAGTGCCTTGCGTCTTGCTGATTGACGAGATTGACCGCGCAGACGAAGCCTTTGAAGCGTTTTTGCTGGAAATGCTCTCGGAGTTTCAGATCAGCATTCCCGAATTGGGCACCCTGAGCGCACGCAGTAAACCGTTGGTGGTGCTGACCAGCAATGGCACGCGCGATTTATCGGACGCGCTGCGCCGCCGCTGCCTGTTTCACTACCTGGACTTTCCTAGCTTGGCGCGCGAAATGCACATTGTGCGCACGCTGGTGCCCGAAGCGGCCAGCCGACTGGTGGAAGAGTCCGTGGCCTTTGTGCAGCGCCTGCGCAAAGAGGACCTGGACAAAACGCCCGGCATTGCCGAAACCCTGGACTGGGTGCGCGTGCTCTTCAAACTCGGCTTGCAAGAGCTGCCGCAAGACCCAGCGCTGCTTAGCCACTCGCTAGCGGCGCTGCTCAAAACGCGCAATGACCGCTGGGGCGTGACACCCGAGCGCGTGGCCAAGCTGATAGACGGTCCGCGTATCGGCCAGGACGTGGGCGTGGCTGGCGGCTTTAAATAGGCCCTCGGCCATGCTGCCCACCGCGACCGACCCGCGCCAGCAACTGGCTGATTTCGCGCACTACTTGCGCGAACACGGCTTTGCCTTGGGCTTTGCCGAGATCAATCTGATGCTGCGCGCCGCCAGCGCCCTGCCCTTGGCCCAGTGGAAACGCACCGAGGCCTTATGGCGCGCGATTGCCAGCGGCAGCCAGGCGCAATGGGCCAAGTACCCGGATTTGCACCAGGCCTTTTGGTTTCCGCACAAGGTGCGCGGCACCACCCGCACTTCGGGTTTGCAGCACAAGCCACGTCATTTGCAGCAACTGGTGCAGCAAATGCACCAGGACATGGCGCAACAAGCGGGGAACACACCGCCGGGCCAGCCGCAAAGCAGCCTGGGCCAGGCCGACGATGCGGCGGTGGACGCGGGCCAGAGCGGCAGCGAAAGCCAGCGCGCCCAAGCCGGTGCCAGCCGCCATGCCGCGCCCGATGAACGCGATTTTGCGGACTGGCTGCCCGGCGATCTGGACCGCTTTGAACCCCTGGTGCGCGCACTCAAGCGGCGTATGCACACCCAACTCACGCGCCGTCGCCAGCATGACTTGCACGCGGGCGCAGTGCATCTGCGCCGCTCCATGCGCGCGGCCCTAGCCAGTGGCGGCGAGCTGATTGCCCTACACCGCACCCAAGCGCGCCGGCGCACGCCACGGGTGGCGGTATTGGTCGATGTCAGCCGCTCGATGGAAGTGCATGCACAATTTTTTCTGCGCCTGAGCCGCGCTTTTGTGGAAGTGCTGCAAGCCCGGGCCTTTGTGTTTCATACGCGCTTGGCCGAAGTCACACCGCTGATGCAACAGCGCAGCGAACGGGTGCAGGAAAAAATCAATGCCGTAACCTTTGGTTTTGGCGGCGGCACGCACATTGCATCCTGCTTGCAGGAAGCGGTGGACTTGCACATGGGCCGCTGGCTGCGCCGCGGCGATGTTTTTTTAGTCTTTAGCGATGGCTACGACACCGACCCGCCAGAGGCTTTGGGTGACTTGCTGGCGCGCCTGCATGCGCGCGGCGTGCGCGTCTGCTGGCTGCACCCGACCAAAGAATTACCCCAATCCGAGGCCATGCAAGGCGCACTGCCCAATATCTACCGCGCCATGCCGGCCCATAATCTGGCCAGCCTGGCGCGCCTGCCCGACTTGCTGCGCAGCACACTTTTTTCCACCCACACACACAAGGCCTGACCATGGGATGTTTACTCAAACAAGGTGGCGGACTCTATGCCCGCTTGCGCATTGGCGCCGTGCTGCTGGCCGCCGGCCAGGGCAGCCGAATGGGCGGTGTCGCCAAGTCGCTGATCACGCTGCAAGGCGTGCCCCTGATCAAGCGCCAGTTGATTGCGCTGAGTGGCGCCGGGGTCGATGAGGTGGTGGTGGTGACCGGCTATGCGCGCGATGCGGTAGAAGCCAGTATTGCGTCCTTTCCTGTGACCTTGGCCTACAACCCAGACTTTGCGCTGGGCCAGCAAAGCTCGGTGCGCTGCGGCCTGAATGCTTTGCGCGGTAATTTTGACGCGGTGCTGGTGGCCCTGGCAGACCAGCCTCTTTTGGGCGCTGCCGATTTGACAGAGTTGATCGCTGCCTTCAAAAAGCGCGCCAGCGGCCATGTGCTGGTGCCTATGGTCGATGGGCAGCGCGGCAA
>JAEMRG010000231.1 GCA_016463455.1 Rhodoferax sp. | reverse complement strand
CTACCTGGATATTGAAAAAGTTCAATATACCGCATTAATTTCCAAAAACGTATTCAATAGCAGGGGCCACGCCGCGCACCCAGGGTAGGCAAGGTCACAACTAGCGGGCTCGCGTAGCCCTGTGGCAGAGGTACTGCTAACCTACAGCCGCAAGCAACATTTCTGTCAACTCCCACGGCGCGCTGATCATCGGATCATGTCCCGTGGCCAGTTCCAGTGTGCGGGTGCCGGGCAGCCACAGGCCGTCCCAGAATTTGGGGTCGTTCACGCGCGGCCAGATGGCGTCTATGGTGGCCAAGGATGGCTTGGTGCAGTGGATGTAGGTTCGCGGCACGCTGGCTACGCGTGCGGGGTCAAAGTCCAGCACGTCGGTATAGGGGTGGCCGGGGTGTGGCGTTTGGCGGCGCTCTACCCAGGCGGCGTCTTCGCCCTCCAGACCAAAGAGTTCGGGGCCGGGCGGCGGAAAGCTGTAGAGCCGATTGGCGCGCGCGGCGTTCATGCGTGCCCCGCGGGTTACGCTGGCGTGGGTGGCGCTCCAGGCTTCGCCGGGTTTGGGCACGACCGCATCCACATAGACCAAATGCCGCAGCCGTTCGGGAATGCGGTCGGCTACGCCGGTGCCCACCATGCCGGCGTAGGAGTGCACCGCCAGCACTACGTCTTGCAGTTCTTCGTGTTCGATAGCGGCCACCACGTCCTGAATATGCGTGCTCAGGTGGATGTCGGGCGAGAGCAGGTGGGCCCGTTCGCCCACGCCGGTCAGCGTAAGCGCGTGCACGCGGTGGCCTTGCGCTTGCAGCAAGTCCACCACGCGACGCCAACACCAGGCGCCATGCCAAGCGCCGTGAACGAGTACGAAGTTTGCCATGGACCCTCCGGCGTGAACCTCAACCCAAGGTACGGCCAAAGAAATGCAGCGTCCGGTCCCAGGCCTGTTGGGCCCACACCGGATCGTATTGGGTGGCGGCAATGCGCGCCGGGCCGACCGCGGTCTCGTTAGCAAACGCGTGGTGCGCCAGGTAGCGGTGAAATTCAAAATCTACTTTGGCTGCGCTTAGCTTGTCTTCCAACGCATCGATAGTGGCGATTTTGAAAAATTCATCTTGCTTAGCCCAGTGGCCCATGAGGGGTACGCGGATTTTGCTGGCGTCGATGTAGTCCAGCGGCGGGCAGCCGTACCAAGTTACGCCGGCGTCGATTTCCGGTGCATGGGTGAGCGAGAGCAGCGTCAGCGCACCGCCCATGCAAAAGCCGGTAACGCCGACTTTGGCGCTGCGCCCTTTGAGGAATTGCACTGCCCCGCGAATGTCTTGCGCGGCGGCATCGCCAAAGTCCAGTGCGCTCATCAGGTGGTGCGCCTCTTCAGCTTCTACGGTGGATTTGCCCCGGTACAAGTCCGGCACCAGTGCCTGAAAGCCGGCAATGGCCAGGCGGTCCGCCACGCCGCGAATCTGGTCATTAAGCCCCCACCATTCCTGAATAACCACAATAGCCGGGGCCTTGCTTTTCCCCGCAGGCTCGGCCAGGTAGCCGTGTAATTCTTTGCCGTCGGGGCGCTGAAAATTGACGATGTGTCCCATGGGAGGTCTCCTATTGAAGGTGTTGCATCTTAGTGGTCTGTAGCGGCAAGCAAGTAAAAATCACTTACAAAAAATGATACAAAGCTCCTGTATATTCGACTGCGAGCACAAGCTAAGGCGGTACGCCAAGGCTTGATTTTCCAACCTACCGCAGAGCCCCACCCCATGTCACGCCAGAGCGCAAAAGACTTTGATCAAGAACTTTTAATTTTGTTTGATGCCTATGTCCACGGCACCATCGACCGGCGCGGATTTTTGCAAGCGGCGCAAAAGTTTGCCGTAGGCGGGGCCACAGCGGCGGGCCTGCTGGCGGCCCTGAGCCCCGACTTTGCGCTGGGCCAGGTGATTGCCAAAGACGATGCGCGCGTCCGCAGCGAGTGGGTGGAGTTCGCGTCCCCCAAAGGTTCAGGCACGGTGCGAGCCTATGTGACGCGGCCGGTCGGGGCCAGCGGCAAATTGCCCACAGTGCTGGTCGCCCATGAAAACCGGGGCCTCAATCCGCACATTGAAGACATCGCGCGGCGCCTGGCGTTGGCGGGCTACATGGCTTTTGCACCGGATGCGCTCACACCGCTGGGTGGCTATCCAGGCGATGAGGACAAGGCGCGCCAGCTCTTCGCCCAGCTAGACCAGGCCAAGACCCTAGAAGATTTTGTAGTCGCCGCTAGCGTGCTGGCCAGCCGCAGCGATGCCAGCAGCAGGATGGGGGTGGTGGGTTTTTGCTGGGGCGGTGGCATGGCGCACCGCTTGGCCACGCGTTTGCCGCAACTGGCCGCCGCCGTGCCTTTTTATGGCGACGTACCCGCCGCCAGCGAAGCGGCCAAAGTTAAAGCCCCGCTATTGCTGCACTTCGCAGGCACCGACGACCGGATTAACAAAGCCTGGCCACCTTACGAAGAGGCTTTGAAGGCAGCAGGTGCAACTATGACGGTGCACGACTACCCGGGCACGCAACACGGCTTTAACAACGACACCACACCGCGCTTTGACAGCGCAGCCGCAGCCCAAGCCTGGGAGCGCAGCTTGGCGTTCTTCGCCAAGACACTGCGCAGCTGAGCGCGCGTCTAGGCCAGCGAAAAACCTTCGTGGCTAAAAGGCGTGCGGCGCAGACGCACGCCGGTGGCCGCTGCGATGGCGTTGGCAATGGCCGGCGTGATAGGGCCGTAAGGCGGCTCGCCGAACCCGCCCCAGACCTCGCCGCCGCTGGGCACCAGCACGGACTGAATAACAGGTGTTTGGCGCAGCTGCACCAAAGGGTAGTCAGCCAAATTGCTTTGCGTCACCCGTCCGTCCTGGATATTGATCTCGTTCATAAAGATACTGGATAAGGCATAGACCACATTGCCTTCAATTTGCGCCCGCGCAGAATCACTATTGGCAATTTGGCCGCTGTCCACGGCGATGGTGATGCGGTGCAGCGTCACGGCTTTTTGCTTGGACACCGACAGCTCGACCATACAGGCAGCAAAGCTGCCATAAGAGTCCTGTACCGCCAGCCCTTGAAAGCGCCCCGGCGCCAGCTTGGCGCCCCAGTTGCCTTCGCGGGCTGCTGCTTCGAGCACTTTGCGGTCGCGCCCGCCGGCGGGCAATAGCTCCAGGCGCCCTTGCAATGCATCTTTGCCGGCGGTCTGCAACACTTCGTCTAAAAAGCTTTCGCGCGCAAAGGGGTTTTGCGAATGGAACACCGAGCGCCAAAAGCCCACCGGCACATTGATCTGGCAAATGCCATGGCGCAGGTCCAGATTCGCCACTTGGTAAGGCATGTCGTGGAAGGATTCTCCCGCCTGAAAATCCTGCCCGTTTTTCAGCGATGCGGGTCGGACTTTTTCCATGATCGATTGCGAGGCCATCCGCGCCTGCCAGCCCAGCACACGCCCGTCTTTGCTCACCACGGCGCGTTGGCGGTACAGCGCTGCGGGCCGGAAGAAGTCGTGCTGCATATCCTCTTCACGG
>JAEMRG010000230.1:2327-3543 GCA_016463455.1 Rhodoferax sp. | reverse complement strand
GGTAACCGGAAAACTCGCTTTTCTCGTCGTCAAACTTGGCGTGCGCCTGGTCGGCTTGCTGTTGCGCATCCATAGGTCGGTCGCGCACATCCTGCACGCTCAGGGCCGAGGCAATGATCAGCACCTCGTCCAGCGCCTCGCGCTTGCGGGCTTCCAAAATCATGCGCCCCACGCGCGGATCCAGAGGCAGGCGTGCCAGCTCCTGGCCTAGCGGGGTCAGTTCATTGGCTTCGTCCACCGCGCCCAACTCTTGCAGCAACTGGTAGCCGTCGGCAATCGCCCGGCCCGAAGGGCGCTCCAGAAACGGAAAGTCCTCCACTGCGCCCAGGCGCAGCGACTTCATGCGCAGAATCACCCCGGCCAGCGAGGAGCGCAGTATTTCGGGGTCGGTAAAGCGCTCGCGTCCGGCAAACTCTTTATCCTCGTACAAGCGTATGCAAATCCCGTCCGCCACCCGGCCGCAACGCCCGGCGCGCTGGTTGGCCGAGCTTTGGCTAATCGGCTCGACCAACAATTGCTCCACCTTGCTGCGAAAGCTGTAGCGCTTGATGCGCGCCGTACCGCTGTCAATCACAAAGCGTATGCCAGGCACCGTTAGCGAGGTCTCGGCCACATTGGTGGCCAGCACAATGCGCCTGCCGGTGTGGCCTTCAAAAATGCGGTCTTGCTCGGCCTGGCTCAGGCGGGCAAACAAGGGCAGCACTTCGCAGTTGCGCAAGACCGGCTGGTGGCTCAGGTGGCGGCGCAAATAGTCTGCCGCTTCGCGGATTTCGCGCTCCCCGGGCAGAAATACCAAGATGTCGCCCGCAGCCCCGCCGCGCCACAGTTCATCCACGCCTTCGGCAATCGCGTCGTTGACGTCGTAGTCGCGCCGCTCTTCAAAAGGCCGGTAGCGCTGCTCCACCGGAAACATGCGTCCCGATACCATGATGACGGGCGCTGGCGTTAGCGTTTTCGCGTCCTCTGTGCCTTGCAGACTGGCAAAGTGGTCGGCAAAGCGCTGCGCATCTATCGTGGCGGAGGTCACTATCACTTTCAGGTCGGGCCGCCTTGGCAGCACCTGACGCAAATAGCCGAGTAAAAAATCGATGTTCAGGCTGCGCTCGTGTGCCTCGTCAATGATCAGCGTGTCATAGGCTTGCAAGAGCGGGTCCGTCTGCGTCTCTGCCAGCAAAATACCGTCGGTCATCAGCTTGACTGAGGCATCGCGGCTTAA
>JAEMRG010000230.1:0-2227 GCA_016463455.1 Rhodoferax sp. | reverse complement strand
CCGCAAACGATGATGACCTGGTGGCGCGCCAGCAAGGCCATGATTTCCTCGCGCTTGCCCGATACCGGCAAGGATTCGGGAAACTCAATGCGCAAAGTGGATGTGGCGGGAGGGGATGCTGACACGGGCTGAGGCGGGCTGGGGCAGCGTATTATCCCCTCCATGACTTCCGTTTTTAACTTCACCTTCGTGCCCTGGTTCCGGTCGGTGGCGCCCTATATCCATAAGTTCCGCCACCAAACTTTTGTAGTTGGCATCGCCGGCGAAGCGATTGCGGCGGGCAAGTTGCCCCATCTGGCGCAAGACCTGGCCATGATCCAGAGCATGGGCGTCAAAGTCGTGCTGGTGCATGGCTTTCGGCCCCAAGTGAACGAGCAACTTAAGGCCAAAGGCCATACGGCCAAGTATTCGCATGGCATCCGCATTACCGACGAAATCGCACTCGACTGCGCGCAGGAGGCGGCCGGCCAGCTGCGCTATGAAATCGAAGCGGCCTTTAGCCAAGGGCTGCCTAACACGCCCATGGCCGATTCCACGGTGCGGGTGATCAGCGGCAACTTCATCACCGCGCGCCCGGTCGGCATCGTCGATGGCGTGGATTTCCAGAACTCTGGCGTGGTGCGCAAGGTCGATACCGCGGGCATCAGCAAAGTGCTGGACATGGGCGCCATGTTGCTGCTCTCGCCCTTTGGTTTTTCGCCTACGGGCGAAGCCTTTAATTTAGCGATGGAAGAAGTCGCCACCTCGGTAGCCACAGCCTTGCAGGCCGATAAGCTGATTTTTCTGACCGAAGTGCCGGGCATTTTGCAGCGCCCGCACGAAGCGCCGGGCGAGGACAACCCGGTGGACACCGAGCTATCGCTGGCCGCAGCGCAAGACCTGTTGCTGCAAGCGCCCCCAGCCCGCGAGCCCAGCGATGTGGGCTTTTATTTGCAACATTGCGTCACCGCCTGCAAAGGCGGCGTAGAGCGTAGCCACATCATCCCCTATGCGGTTGATGGCGCCATCTTGCTGGAAGTCTATGTGCATGACGGTATCGGCACCATGATCGTCGATGAAAAGCTCGAAAGCCTGCGCGAAGCCACCGAAGACGATGTGGGTGGCATCCTCAAACTGATCGAGCCGTTTGAAAAAGACGGCACCCTGGTCAAACGCAGCCGCACCGAAATAGAACGCGATGCCTCGAGCTACACCGTCATCGAGCACGATGGCGTGATCTTCGCCTGCGCCGCACTCAATCCCTACCCCGAGGGGCGCACTGCTGAGATGGCGGCGTTGACGGTATCGCCCGATGTGCAAGGCCAGGGCGACGGCGAGCGCGTGCTTAAGCGCATTGAGCAACGCGCCCGCGCGGCCGGTCTGGAAAGTATTTTTGTGCTGACCACCCGCACCACCCACTGGTTTTTAAAACGCGGCTTTGTACTGGTGGACGCTGACTGGCTGCCAGACGCGCGCAAGCGCAAATACAACTGGGACCGCAAGAGCCAGGTGCTGGTAAAAAAACTAAGCTAAATCGCTGGAACTGTCGCCGCGACTTGGTCCGCTATGGCGCCATGCGACCAGCGCGGATGTGACAGCGACATCGCAAAAACACAGAAAAGACCAGTTGGCAATCGAGCCGCCCAAAAATGTCCAATCGACCGCCGTGCAATCGCCACTGCCTTTGAACACCATAGGGATGACGCGCTGCAACGGAAAGTTTTCGATCATGCCGTACAAGTCCCGCCCGCAGGTGAGTACCTCGGGCGGATACCACTGCAGATAACTCTGGCGCGCGGCAACAAATGCACCAAAGCCCGAAATAAGAAAAATCAAAATCCCAAGACCCATCCAAGCGCGCGGCGAACTGCGCGTCGCCGCAAACGCGGCCAACAAAGCCACCAACACAAAGGCATAGCGCTGGACTATGCACATAGGGCAAGGCTCCAGCCCGACCACATGCTGCAAGTACATACCAAAAGCCAGCAACAAGGCCGCAACGAGGGCGGTGAGCCCGTAAATCCGCCGCGTGTGGGCATCGATCAACTCAAAAAGCACCATCACAGGTTTTCCTAAAATTCAAACTTAATCGAAGAGGTGGCAGGATTATCCGCCCGCAGCCCGGGGGGCCACCACCCAAAGGGAATAAGATCGAGCCTTAAGCTGCATGTTTTTCTGCGCTACAACAAAGGTTTTACTTCATGGCACGTACCGTCACCTGTATCAAACTCGGCACCGAGGCCGAAGG
>JAEMRG010000025.1 GCA_016463455.1 Rhodoferax sp. | reverse complement strand
TCCCAGTAGCCGTCGCCCGAGACGCGCTTCAAGTCCAGGTTGATACCGGCCTTGGACAGCGACTCTTGGAAGATCTGGCCCGCATCGGTGGCACCGGAGAAGGCACCTTCGGACACCTGCAACTCAATCGCGCCGCTGTGGCCCGATTTTTTGTAGTGGAACTTGGCCTTGTCAATATCAAACCGGTTCATGGTCTGGTTGGGGTTGTAGAACTTCATCTTCGGTCCGATGCAATTGTCGTTACCGATGGAGGCAAAGCCGCTATAGACGTTATCCACAATCTTTTGGCGGTCGATGCCGTGCTTGAGTGCCATCATGACATCGTTGTTGTTAAACGGTGATTTGTCACTGTGCGCCACAAAGCAGAAGCGGTTGCCCATGCCCGGGGTACGCGCCACTTTAAGGGCTGCGTTCTTGGCCAGCAGTGCGGCCGTCTTGGGGTTGACGCGGTTGATCACGTCTACCGTGCCGGTTTGCAGCGCGGTGGTGCGCTGGTTGGCATCTTGGATGTAAATCAGCTCAACACGGTCAAAGTTGCCACGGTTGGGCTTCCAGTAGTTGCCAGGCTTGCGCTTGAAGGTAGCGCGCACACCGGGTTGGAACTCTTCCAAAATGAAGGCGCCGGTGCCGTCAGGTTTGCTGAAGTCTTTAAAGCCGTTGGGCAGCACCATCAGGTGGTAATCGGCCAGGTTGAAAGGCAAGTCCACATTGCCTTTGTTCATGCTTATTTGGATTTGATGCGAGGACAGTTTTTTGATGTCCTTGATGTCCGCTAGCAGGGCTTTGGCAGGTGATTTGGTTTCGCCGCGGTGCAAATTGAGCGAGTAAATAATGTCGTCGGCATCCAGCGTTTTGCCCGAGGTGAAAGTAATGCCTTTGCGGACATTGAAAATCCATTCCGCAGCGCCTGGCTTGGCTTCCCAGCTTTCCAGCAGTTCGCCGGTGGCGTCGCCGTTGTCAGCAACTTCTACCAGGCCGTTAAACAACATCATGCTGAGGGTGATCGGGATGGAGTCCGCGTAGGTCAGGGGATCCAAGCTGTCTGAGGGAGAGCCACCTTCCATACCCATGCGCAGCGTGCCGCCTTTTTTGGGTGCGGCTTGGGCCATGGCTGGCATGGCGACGAAGGTGGAAGACAGGCCTAGTGCCGCAGCGCCTGTGAGGATTTGACGGCGATCCAGGATGATGCCCGATTCGGTAGTGCTTTCGAAATTGTCCAAGGTGAAGTCTCCAGAGGGTTGAGGTCTGGTTCATGCAAAAAGCACAAACCCATTTCTGCGGCCGCCGCACGCGGCTTACCGCCGGCCGCATCATAAGAAGCTCTAAGCACGCTAGACATCAGGGTAAACCCCTAGAAGCCCCAGCTCGCTCTCAAGCGCGGCGGTCTACGTACTGGCCTTTGGCCTTGACCGGTTGAGATTCCTGTTGCCGCTCCAGGGCCTTGGCCTCCACGACTTTGGGCGGCGGCTCATTGCGCGCTTTGGCTTCGAGCTTGTCCATGGTGTCCGCGCGCGTTTGTTGCGGTTGCCTTGGCACGTAGTTGGAGGTGTTGACATTTGATATCGGCATACCTGAATCCTTAGCTTGTGCGGGCCCGGGCGGCCCTTAGTTGGTTTTGCCCAGATTGAGCACCGCATCGGCTACTTTGCCCGAATCTTTTTCCAGCGCGAGTACGTCGATGCCCAAGCGCACAAACTGGTAACCCGGATAAAAACTCAGCTTACCGAGTAGCGGCTCCGGGATCGGGAAAGTCTTGGCGCTGGAGGGCAAGGTTTCGCCAAACTTCCAGGCCACCGGGTTCTTGCTTTCGCAGCCGGCCGTTTTGCTGAAACTCAGACCCTCAGGGCAATTGCCCGGCGAGCTGTTTTCCATGAAGTAATTGCGGATCATCTCGGTGCGCAACTTGCCGAAATAGTTTTTCATTTGTTTGCCGCGCTCTGGCGGGAAAACCGGCTTGGCCTCGGAATCCAAAGGCAGTTTGCGGCTCAGGTCTTCAGGCTGCGGGCTGCTAGCGCCCAAAGAAATATTGATGCTGGGCGCCGCCGGGGCCGGTGCGCCGCCCACCGGCGCGGCTGCAGCGCCGCTGCCCACAGCCAGGGTGACGGTGCCTGGGGGCGGTGCGCCCGCCGCCGCCGGTGCTGCCGGGGCGCCAGCGGCACTGGTTTCCTCTGCGCTTTTCTTACTGCCGCCACCAGGCGACGTGGCGCCTTCCGATCCATAGAGGTATTTCAGCGCCAGCGGGTCATTTTTTAGCTTGGTTTCAATAATCTGGTCAAACACACCGGCGATCTTGACCGTATTGGCCGAGCCCAGCCATTGCGGTCGGTTGCTGCTCAAGAGCAGCACCTGGGAGATGGAGCAGGAAGGACCATTGGCTTTAAGCCATTGCGCCGCCAAGTCGCCACGCTCCTGCGGGTCATGGGTGGTCAGCGCCATGGTGCGAAATTCCGCAATCGAGCAGGTGTAGGGGTTCACCACATTGGGCGCTACCGGCATAGGGTTCTTCTTGGTGGTTTGCGCAGGCGCGCCACTGACAAAAAAGAGTGACATTCCCAAGGCCGCCAGCAGAGGGCGGCTACGCGCAAAAAAACCCTCAATCGATAGCAGGTTCGGCAGGCGCATGGGTTCCTTTAAAAAGCTCGTCGGTTTACCTAGAGAAGTCTAACTGAATATCACGAAAATAATGAATTTAGCGAATGTCTTAGAACCCTTGGATTACGCTGATTACACCGCGACTCCGGCGCAGCCGGTATCGCCGTCAGGCAAGTCAAAACACGCCGCCGCGCCATTGGCAGTTACTATCTTGACTTACAGCAAGAGGGCGAACCAGGCCCTGCTGATCAACCCAGGAGACAAAACCATGCAAAGACGCCAGATTCTCGCCACCAGTGTGGCCAGCGCCGTTTTCCCTTCTCTGGCATGGAGCCAGGCGCTGGAAAAGCCGCAACTCAGTATTGCCGTAGGCGGCAAAAATTTGTTTTACTACCTGCCGCTGACGATTGCCGAGCAGCTGGGCTATTTCAAGGCCGAGGGTCTGGACGTCACGATTGTGGATTTTTCCGGCGGTGCGCGGGCTTTGCAGGCGGTGGTGGGTGGCAGTGCGGATGTGGTGTCCGGCGCGTTTGAGCACACGGTCAACATGCATTACAAAGGCCAGCCCATGCGCGCCTTTGTGGTGCAGGGCGCCGCGCCACAAATCACCCTGGGCTACAACCCTAAGACCATGCCCAATTACAAATCGGTGGCCGATCTGAAGGGCAAAAAAATCGGCGTAACTGCGCCAGGTAGCTCGACCAATGTGGTGGTGAATTTTGTGCTGGCCAAAGCCGGCCTTAAGCCCAGCGACGTTAGCATCGTAGGCGTTGGCGCAGGCAATGGCGCAGTGGCTGCGATGCGTAGCGGCCAGGTCGATGCCATGAGCAACCTGGACCCGGTATCGACCTTGCTCACCCGCTCGGGCGATATGAAAATCATTACCGATACCCGCAACCTGGTCGAGGCAGAAAAACTCTTCGGCGGCCCCATGCCCGGCGGCTGCCTTTACTGCCCGCAAGCGTTTATTGACAAGTACCCCAACACCACCCAAGCGCTGGCCAATGCCATCGTGCGGGCGGACAAGTGGATACAACAGGCCGGGCCCAGCGATATCGTCAAAGTGGTCCCCGAAAGCTATTTTCTGGGCGATCGCGCGGTCTATTTGGAAGCCTTTTTGTCGGCCCAGAAAGCTTTATCGCCTGACGGCGTGTTCCCCGCCAAAGCGCCTGAGACAGCCTTTCGAGCCCTGGCCAGCATAGATGAAAAACTGGCCGCTACCAAGCTGGACTTGAGCCTGGTCTACACCAACGACTTTGCGCGTAAGGCCAACGCCAAATACCCCAAAGGTTAAGTCCCGTGGCTGCTGCCATCGAACTGCGCTCGGTCGCCTGCACCTTCGTCAGCAAAGACGCGCCGGGCCAGCGCTACACCGCAGTGCAAGACGTATCGCTCACTGTGGGCGATGGCGAATTTGTCAGCGTGGTCGGCCCTACCGGCTGCGGCAAAAGCACTTTGCTCAATGTGGCCGCCGGCTTGCTACAGCCCAGCCAGGGCGAGGTGTGGGTGTTTGGAGAGCTGTTGCAAGGCCTCAATCGGCGCGCCGGTTATATGTTCCAGACCGACAGCCTGATGCCTTGGCGCAGCGCCCGGGATAACGTGCTGGCGGGTTTGCAATTTCGTGGCCTGCCGATGCCGCAGGCGCAAGCCCAGGCCGATGACTGGCTGCGCCGCGTGGGGCTGGGTGGTTTTGGCGACCGCTATCCCCACCAATTGAGCGGCGGGATGCGCAAGCGCGCCAGCCTGGCGCAAACCTTGGTCATGGACCCGGACATCATCTTGATGGACGAGCCTTTTTCGGCCCTGGACATCCAAACCCGCCAGCTCATGGAAAACGAAGTCTTGGCGTTGTGGCAATCGCGCAAAAAAGCAGTGCTATTTATTACCCACGACTTAGACGAAGCCATTGCCATGAGCGACCGCGTGATTATTTTGAGCGCCGGTCCGGCTTCGCACCCGATCGGTGAATTTACGATTGATTTACCACGCCCGCGTGATGTGGCCGAGGTCAAAATGACGCCTGAGTTTGCCCGCCTGCACCGTGCCATTTGGTCGGTGCTGCGTGATGAGGTGCTCAAGGGCTACCAACAGCAACTGCAGGTGGCTTGAAAATCATGTCTGCTAGCCATGTGCCTGCAAGCCAAGCGGCTTCTAAAACGCAGCGGCGCGTACCGCTCGTGGTGTGGCAATTGCTCTTGCTGCTGGCGCTGCTGCTGTTTTGGCATGTGATGACCGAACCGGGCCTGATACCGCCCATGATGTTTGACAACGACCGGCAAGCGGCCTTCTTTTTCGGCCAACCCCATATGGTGGCGCAGCGCATCTTGGCCTGGTTTGTCACCGACGCAGATATCTACCGCCATTTGCGCGTGACCTTGATCGAAACGATTTTGGCTTTCCTCATTGGCGCGGCCAGCGGCTTAGGCGGGGGTTTGTGGCTGGCACTCTCGCCCCGCATGTCGCAAGTGCTAGAGCCCTATATCAAGGCGTTTAATGCCATGCCTCGCATTATCTTGGCGCCTATTTTTAGTGTCTGGTTCGGCCTGGGTATGGGCTCCAAAGTGGCGCTCGGCGTCACCTTGGTGTTTTTCGTGGTGTTTTTCAATGTCTATCAGGGCGTCAAAGAGGTCAGCCCCGTAGTCCTGGCCAATGCGCGCATGCTGGGCGCCAGCGGGCGGCAGTTGCTGCGCTATGTGTACCTGCCCAGCGCCACCAGCTGGGTTTTTAGCTCATTACACACCTCGGTGGGTCTGGCCTTTGTGGGCGCGGTAGTGGGCGAATACCTGGGCTCCAGCCAGGGCGTGGGCTATTTGATTTTGCAGGCCGAAGGCAGCTTTGACATCAACACCGTCATGGCCGGCATTGTGGTGCTAACCATGTTTGCGCTGGTGCTGGACAACCTGGTGGGCCGCATCGAAAAACGCCTGATGAAATGGCAGCCTAAGGCAGGGGAGACGGAGAAGTTGTAGGGCCACGTAGCAGCGCGGAGTCGTTCAGCCTTCTTCCTGAGCGTCGCGCCAAGCCGGTCAAGCCAACAAGCGCAAAAACATCATCACAAACAGCGCCAGCTGCCCGGCCCAAAATATCGCGCGCAGATGCACTTGAAGGCTGCCGGTGCCCCACAAATGCATTAACGATTGGACCACGCGGCAGTAAAACACGCAGGCGGCCAGGAGGTCTATCGAAGCGAGCTTGCCCTGCGTGGCGGCGACCAGCACCAGCACTGCAAAAACGGGCAGGTTTTCCAAGCAATTGGCGTGCGCGTCGGCGATACGGCGCGCTAGCGCAATGTCATCGTCCGGCACAGCACCGCGCGTCCAGTGGGTGATGGGCGTGCCTCGCAAAATGCGCAAGCCGCGGTACAAGAATATTCCCATCACCAGGGCGAGTGTCCAGCCGGTGAAAGCCAAAAGTGCTTGGATCGCTGTCATCAAAATTCCCCTTTGAAGGTGTTGAAAAATCTATTCCCTAGTAGGGCTGAGCACGTTTTCACAATACCATCACGACGCGGATTCGCCGCGCTAGGCCTACGCAGCCTGTAAAGACGGCGGACACGGATTGCCGCTGGCAAGCGGGCTGTTCGCCAGCTTTGCCGTCTGCCGTTGGGCTTTTATCGGCCTTTCTGACTGAAAACCGGCAAAGTCTTGCCGAAAGTGGCGGGCACGAACCTTGCATCTATTTGGCTAAGCGGCAACAGTGTCATTTCCCAGACATGAGGCCAGTCCGAGTTAGCAACACCCCGCCCAAGGCCGGGTGAAACCCAAGGGAGCGTCAGCATGTCAGTTACCACCCCCAATTTAGCCGCAGCCCGCGCCCAGGACAACCTCATGGCCCTGCGTGTCAAAGCGCAAGATGCTGGCAGCAACTCAGTCCAACCTGCGCGCGGCCTAGACCAAGCCGTGCACAACCTGTCGGTCTTGATCCGCCAAAACTGCCTGGCTATGCCTTCGCTGGGCTGAAATTAGACTTTTCAAAAGCCACAGGGGCCAGCGCGCGCCCCGGTTGATTTTTTGGCCGTGACGGCGCCGCGCACTGAGTGCCGAGCGCTTTGAATTACTTTTGGGCTTTCTGCGGCACCTTAGACGGCACGGCCGTTACCGGACTTTGCTGGCAGTGCCCAGCGCACCGGATGCCCGCGCCAAACACTCGTTTTTGAATGTCTCAGTTTTTGGGCTGTGCATCCAATAGCCACAGACTGGCTTGAATTCATTGGTACAGGCTAAAGCCGGGTGGCTGTTGAATAAACTGAGTAATCCAATGAGCGCGCGGTTCATAGGCCTATGGTCTTGTGATGGCGCCGTACCCCTGTCGTGACCAAGCCATCTGGCCCTTTGCATCGACAGATTGGCTTGAACGCAGCTAAATCCTTAAACAACAATTCAAAAAAAAAGCCCCGCTTGCATGAAACGAGGCTGAGACATTGATTGCATTGGTGCCGGAGAGATGAATCGAACACCCGACCTTCTCATTACGAATGAGCTGCTCTACCGACTGAGCTACACCGGCACACCAGCGCGGGATTATAGCTAGGGGGGTATTTGGCAGGCCCTCATTTCGCGGCTGTTTGCGCGTAGTACTGCGTGACCCTATCGACTTCATTTTTCGAGCCCAGCACCACGCTAACGCGTTGGTGAAGTTGCTCTGGTGCAATGTCCAAAATGCGCTGCTGGCCGTCGGTGGCGGCGCCACCGGCTTGCTCTACCAGCCAGGCCATGGGGTTGGCTTCGTACATCAGGCGCAGCTTGCCGGCCTTGCCCGGCTCGCGCTTGTCCCAGGGGTACATAAACACGCCGCCGCGCGTCAGGATGCGGTGCACATCGGCCACCATGCTGGCAATCCAGCGCATATTGAAGTCTTTGCCACGCGGGCCTTCGCGGCCTTGCAGGCATTCGTCGATGTAGCGCTTGGTGGGGGCATCCCAGTGGCGCATATTGCTCATGTTGATGGCAAATTCTTGGGTGTCTTCGGGTATGCGTAAGTCCTCCTGCGTCAGCATAAAAGAGCCTTGTTCGCGGTCCAGTGTGAACATCGCCACGCCGTGACCTACCGTCAGTACCAAGGTGGTTTGTGGCCCATAGACGCAGTAACCTGCTGCCACTTGCTTATGGCCGGCTTGCAAAAAATCTTTTTCCAAAACGTCCACGCCTTCGGGCTTGAGTAGCACGCTAAAAATAGTGCCGATGCTGACGTTGACATCAATATTGCTGGAGCCATCTAAGGGATCAAACAAGAGCAGGTATTCGCCGCGCGGGTAGCGGTTGGGCACCTGGTAAATCTCGTCCATTTCCTCGCTGGCCATGGCCGCCAAATGGCCGCCCCATTCATTGGCTTCGATCAGCACTTCGTTGGCAATGATGTCCAGCTTTTTCTGTATTTCGCCTTGTACGTTCTCACTGCCTGCGCTGCCCAGCACTTCGCCCAAAGCGCCTTTGTTTACCGAATGGCTGATGCTTTTGCAGGCCCTGGCCACCACTTCGAGCAGCAGGCGCAGTTGCGCGGGGATCAGTCCGTCCACCCGTTGTTGTTCCACCAGATAGCGGGTGAGGGATATGGATTTGGCCATGGTCTTGTTCTCCAAACAGGTGGGGCTGTCTTGGCGTCTGCTTTAAATGGACAGCGCCCGCTCTATGACTTCGCGCACATCATTGCTCAAATCGGGCTTGGCGGCAACCCGTAGCAAGGCCTCGCGCGCACCGCTGCGGTAGGGCTCGGCCAGTTGGGCCCAGCGGTCCAGGGTGCGGGCCAGGCGAGCGGCCACTTGCGGGTTTATGGCGTCCAGTTCGGCCACGTGCTTACTCCAAAACACATAACCGGCGGCGTCCGGGCGGTGAAAGGCGCCCGGGTTATTGCAATACACCGCAATCAGACTGCGTGCCCGGTTAGGGTTGCGCAGCGTGAAGTCGGGGTGGTCCATCAGCTGGCGTACTTCGCGCAGCACCTGGCCGCCACGGTCGCAGGTACCGGCCTGTATGGCAAACCATTTGTCGATCACCAGCGCCTCGTTTTTGAACAAGGCGTGAAAGCGCGCCAGCGCTTGCGCTGCCAGCGCACTGCCACTGCCCACCAGGGCATTTAAGGCGTTAAAGCGGTCGGTCATATTGCTGGCGCCCTCAAAGCTGCTTAGTGCCGCCTGTTGCCACTGCGTGTCTTGGTCGGCCACACCGGCCAGGCACAAATAGACCAAGGCCTGCCCCGCCAGGGCACGGCGCCCGGCCGACAGCGCATCGGCTTGGTAAGCGCCGTTGTGGCTGTGCGCTTCAAATGCCCATTGCCAGTCGGCATGCAGGGCGCGGGCCATTTGCAAGCGCATGGCTTCGCGCACCGCGTGCACTTGTTGCGGGTCCACCTGGGGCAATTGCTCGGCAATGTAGGCCTCAGAGGGCAGGGTCAGCGTCAACTCTTTGAAGGCCGCGTCCAGGCCCGGGTGGCGCAGCACCTGGCGCATAGCCTCTAAAAACGCGTTGTCCAATACCTGCTCTGTCGGGCTGCCGCTGGCGATGGCCGCCAGCGCGCGGCGCATGGCCAGGCGCTGACCGGCTTCCCATCGGTTGAAGGGGTCGGCGTCGTGCGCCAGCAAGACCAGCAGTTGTGCATCGCTGTATTCGCAGTGCAGCACCACCGGCGCAGAAAAACCGCGCAGCACCGAGGGCACCGGCTCCTCGGACACTTGGTAAAAGGTGATCTCCAGGTCCTGCTCGGACATGACTATCAAATGACTATCGCTAGGAGCGGCATCGGGCGCGGTATAGAGCGGCAGGGCAGCACCGCTGTGCATGCCCACCAAGCCCAAACTGACCGGGATGACAAAAGGCGCAGTGGCTTGCTGGCCGGGTCGCGCCGTGCTGTTTTGCATAAAGGTCATGTGGTAAGTTTGCTTGTCCGCGTCATAGTGACCACCCGCGGTAAGCTGCGGCGTACCGGCCTGGCTGTACCAGCGCTTAAAGGGTTCGAGCAGCGCGGCCAGGTGGGATTGGGGGTTGGCATCGGCAATGGCTTGCGCAAAATCGTCGCAAGTGACGGCCTGACCGTCGTGGCGCGCAAAGTAGAGCTTCATGCCGCGTGCAAAGCCTTCGCGGCCTGATACGGCTGAGCCGTCGGTCGCCAGCGTCTGCATCATGCGCACCACTTCAGCGCCTTTTTCATAGACGGTGACGCTGTAAAAGTTGTTGATCTCCACATAGCTATCGGGCCGCACCGGATGCGCCATGGGACCCGCGTCTTCGGGAAACTGCACGGTGCGCAACAGTCGGACGTCTTCAATGCGTTTCACTGCACGGGCCGACGGCTCGCCGCACAAATCTTGGCTGAATTCTTGGTCGCGAAACACGGTCAAGCCTTCTTTGAGGCTGAGCTGGAACCAGTCGCGGCAGGTAATGCGGTTACCAGTCCAGTTGTGGAAATATTCGTGGCCGACCACGCTTTCGATATTGGCGTAATCCCCGTCGGTGGCGGTGGCGGGGTTGGCCAGCAGCAGCTTGGTGTTAAAGATATTGAGGCCTTTGTTTTCCATGGCGCCCATATTGAAGTCGCTGGTGGCCACAATCATGAAACGCTCCAGATCCAGCGCCAGACCAAAGCGGGCCTCGTCCCAGGCCACCGAGGCCATCAGCGATTCCATGGCGTGTTCGGTTTTGTCCAGATCGCCCGGACGCACCCACACTTGCAACAAATGCTCGCTGCCACTGCGCGCGGTGATGCGCTGCTCGCGGCACACCAGCTTGCCTGCCACCAGGGCAAACAAGTACGCGGGTTTTTTGTGCGGGTCCACCCACTTGGCAAAGTGGCGGCCATCTTCCAGCGCGCCTTGTTCTACTAAATTGCCGTTAGACAGCAAAACCGGGTAATGCGCTTTATCCGCCCGCAGCGTGACGGTGTAACTGGCCATGACATCGGGCCGGTCTAGAAAATACGTGATGCGCCTAAAGCCTTCGGCTTCGCACTGCGTGAAAAACGACTCGTTGCTGACATACAAGCCCATGAGCTTGCTGTTTTTTACCGGGGCGCAGGTGGTAAAAATCTCCAGATCAAAAGCCTCGTGACCTTCGGGCAGGTTTTCCAGCACCAGTTTGTCGCCATCGATTTTGAAAGAGGTGCCTTGGCCGTTGACCAGCACGCGCGCTAGGTTTAACTCTTCACCGTCCAGGCGCAAGGCCTGGGCCGGCACCTCTGGGTTGCGGCGCAGGCGCATTTTGTTGAGCACGCGTGTCTTGGCAGGGTCCAGGTCAAAGCTGAGATCGACGGTGTCGATCCAGTACGGTGGTGCCTGGTAGTCCTTGCGGTGGATAGCGGCTGCGGTTTGGCTAGCGTCGCTTGCTTGCGTCATGGGTTTACTCCTGGGGTTGCGCTAGGCCGGGCGCTAGGGGCCGGGCGGCTCATGGGTTTACACACCTTGCTTGAGCGAGGCTTGGATAAAGGGGTCAAGGTCGCCATCGAGCACTTTTTGCGTGGCCGAGGTTTCGTAATTGGTGCGCAAGTCCTTGATGCGGCTGTTGTCCAGCACATAGCTGCGGATTTGGTGGCCCCAGCCTACGTCGGTCTTGGTGTCTTCCAGCTTTTGCTGCTCTTCCATGCGTTTGCGCATTTCAAAATCGTACAGGCGGCTGCGCAGGCGTTTCCACGCAACGTCACGGTTGCCGTGCTGGCTGCGCCCGTCCTGGCACTGCACCACGATGCCGGTGGGCAAATGGGTCAGGCGCACGGCCGAATCGGTTTTGTTAATGTGCTGGCCCCCGGCGCCGCTGGCGCGAAAGGTGTCCACCCGCACATCGGCCGGGTTGATATCGATTTCAATAGAGTCGTCCACCTCGGGATAGACAAAAACGCTGGCAAAACTGGTGTGGCGCCCGCCCGAGCTGTCAAAGGGAGATTTGCGCACCAGCCGGTGTACGCCGGTTTCGGTGCGCAAGAGGCCAAAGGCGTATTCGCCCTCGATCTTGATGGTCGCGCCTTTGATACCGGCGATATCGCCGGCGGTTTCGTCTTCGATGGTGGTGGTGAAACCTTTGCGCTCCGCATAGCGCAAGTACTGGCGTAGCAGCATGCTGGCCCAGTCGCAGGCCTCGGTCCCTCCTGCGCCGGCCTGGATGTCTAAAAACGCGTTCATCGGGTCCGCCGGGTTATTGAACATGCGCCTAAATTCCAGGCCCTCGATGATCAGCGCCAGCCGGGCGGCATCGGCCTCGATGGTTAGCAGGCCGGCCTCGTCGCCCTCGTCGCGCGACATTTCAAATAATTCGGTGTTGTCCGAGAGGTCGCGCGTCAGTTCGTCCAGCGTGACCACCACGCCGTCCAGGGCTTTTTTCTCTTTGCCTAGTTCCTGGGCGCGCTTGCTGTCGTTCCAGACGGTGGGGTCTTCCAGCCAGGCGTTGACCGTGCGCAGGCGTTCCGATTTGGCAGCGTAGTCAAAGATACCCCCGGAGTTCGGCGCTGCGGTGGCTTAAATCCGCCAAATTGCTGCCGATCAGGTTGCTGCGTTCTACTTCCATGGTCTTGTGTCCTGCTAATTGCGTAAGGGCGCATTTTCTCACGCGACGATGGCGCCGCCACTTCGCGGCCTCGCGGCCTGGAGCAAAAGCCATTTTTAGGCAATAAAGCGCTCAATCAGCGCCGCCAGCACTTCAGGTTGGTCATGGTGCATCATGTGCCCGGCGTCTTCTATCTGGGCGACTTCTACCTGCGCCACGTCTTTGAGGCGTTCGTGGTATTGGGCCAAGGTGAATTTACCTTTCCACCAGACATCCAGGCTGTTGTCTGCTGCTTCGACGGCCAAGACCGGCATCGTCAGGCGCTGGTAGAGCGCGCGCACTTCCTCAACCCGGTAAATATTCGCATTGCTGATTTTGTGCGCTGCCTCGCCCTGGATGCGCCAGCGGCCTTGCACATCCTCGGCTGCCCAGTGGCGTGCCAACCACTCGGCTTTGTCCGCGCCCAGGCGGGGGTTGGTTTTCATCAGGCGGCGCGCCACGCCTTGCGGCGTGTCGTAGGGCCGCAGTTCCAACTCGCCTTGGTGCAGCTTTTTTAGCTCGTCCATCCATTTGGCGTAGCGACCCGGCGCCTGTGCCGGCGCCGCCTCGGGAAGGCCAAAGCCCTCCAGGTTGATCAGGCGGCGTATGCGCTCTGGGCGCACCCCCGCGTAGTGCATCACCACGTTACCGCCCATGCTGTGGCCTACCAGGTTGACCTGCGGCTGCGGCCCGTCGGCGGGCGCGTAGTGGTCTAGCAAAAAGTCCAGGTCCGCCAAATAGTCCGGAAACCAGAAATTGTCCACCCCGCCCGATGCGGTTTTGCCATAACCGCGCCAGTCCGGGGCGATGATGTAATGGTCTTGTGCCATGGCATCGACGACAAACTGGTAGGACGCGGCCACGTCCATCCAGCCATGCACCATGACCAGGGGAATGCGCTGCGGCGCGGGCGTGCCCCAGACCTGGACGTGGTAGCTGAGATTGCGGATGGGGATGAATTCGCTACGGGCGATGCGTCGGGCTTGGTACATTGCGCCATCATAAGGAGACTTCCCATGCCCGCCTCGCCCCGCAGTCCGAAACGGGACACCGCAGTTGTGTCCAACGGCGCGCCTGCTGCCTACCAGCAGCTTCACCGCCAGTTCAGCTGGAAGGTGCCCAAGCGCTTCAATATGGCCGCGGTGTGCGCTGCCCGCTGGGCGCGCGCGCCCGACAGCGCCCGGCGCATTGCTATCCGCAGTTACCAAGAGGACGGTAGCACCCAAAGTTACAGCTATGCGCAATTGCAAACCCAGGCCAACCGTTTGTCCAACGCTTTGCGGGCGCAGGGCGTGCTGCGCGGCGACCGGGTAGCGATCGTGATGCCGCAGTGTTTTGATACGGCGGTGGCCTATATCGCCGTGCTGCAAATGGGCGCCGTGGCCATGCCTTTGTCCATGTTGTTTGGCCCCGAAGCGCTGGCCTACCGCTTGCAGGACAGTGAGGCGGTACTCGCTATTTGCCATGACAGCGAGTACAGCGCGCTAATGGCCTTGCAGCCGCAATGCCCCCAGCTGCGGGTGGTGCGCAGCGCGCAGGCGCCCCAGAGCAAAGCCAGCTTCAAGCCGGTGAGCACACTGGCCGAAGAACCGGCAGTGCTGATCTACACCAGTGGCACTACCGGCAACCCCAAAGGCGCCCTGATTCCGCACCGTGCCTTGATCGGCAACCTCACCGGTTTTGTGTGCAGCCAGAACTGGTTTGGCTTTGACCCGGCAGCGCCTGCCTTGGCTGAGGGTGCGCTGCCCAAGGGGTCCGACGCGGTGTTTTGGAGCCCGGCCGATTGGGCCTGGACCGGCGGACTGATGGATGCGCTGCTGCCCACGCTGTACTTTGGGCGCGAAATTGTGGCCTATGGCGGGCGCTTTGGGCCGGAAGTGGCTTTGCAGCTGATGGCGCGCT
>JAEMRG010000229.1 GCA_016463455.1 Rhodoferax sp. | reverse complement strand
GAGCAAGACCTTGGCGCTGCGGCGCAAGGTGACGTTTTTAAGTGTGATCATGAAACGAGAGCTTCGCGGGTGAGTAGCAAGACCTGGTCTTCGCCCGCACTGGTGGGCAGCCACACCGCGGGTAGAGCGGGAAAGGCAGCTTCAAAAAAAGCGCGCTCGTGGCCGATTTCCAGCACGAGCACGCCTTGGGGGTGGAGATGCTGCGGCGCATCGCGCAGCAGGTGGCGCACAAAGTCCATGCCATCGCGCCCGCCATCGGCGTTGCCGTCCAGGGCCAGCGCGGGTTCAGCCTGGAATTCGGGTGGCAGCGTGGTCATGCTGTGGGCATTGACATACGGCGGATTGCACAGCAACAGGTCAAAGAGGCCTTGCGCTTGCAAGGCCGGCGCCTGCAAGCCGTCCGATTGCAGCAGAGTGATGCGCGCCTGCAATCCGTGCTGGGCAACATTGAGGGCCGCCACGTCCAGCGCGTCTTGTGACAGGTCGCTGGCACAGACCAGGGTATCCGGATAAACATGGGCTGCGATGACGGCCAGACTGCCGTTACCGGTACACAAGTCCAGCACCTTCTGCGTGCCTTCGTGCAAAAAATAGTCGATACCACCATCGACCAGCAACTCGGCAATCAGCGAGCGCGGCACGATCACCCGCTCATCCACATAAAAAGCAAAGCCTTGCAACCAAGCTTGGCCGGTGAGATAGGCGGCGGGTTTACGGGTGCTGATGCGCTTTTCAATAAGCGCTTCGCAAGCGCTTTGCTGCGCAGTAGATAGTGCAGCCGGGGTATTGGTGCCGTCCAGCGCGGTATCCAGTGCTAAGCCCAGTTGCCACAAAACCAGCCAGGCCGCCTCGTCCCATGCGTTATCGGTGCCGTGGCCAAAAGCGACCTGGGCGGCTTGAAGTTGACGGGCAGATTGTTCGACCAGGTCGCGCAGCTTCATGCCAGCGCAAGCGCATGCAGGCGCTCCAGTACCCGACGGTAAATGTTTTTCAGCGGCTCAATATCGGCCAGCGCCACATGCTCATTGATTTTGTGGATGGTGGCATTGGGTGGGCCTAGTTCGACCACCTGCGGGCAAATGTGCGCGATAAAGCGCCCGTCGCTGGTGCCGCCGGTGGTCGACAGCTGGGTGGTGATGCCGGTTTCATCGTGGATGGCTTGCGTTAATGCTTCGACCAGGGCGCCCGGGGTGGTCAGAAAGGGGAGTCCGCCGATGGTCCAGGCCACGTCATATTGCAGGCTGTGGCGGTTGAGCACTGCGCACAGGCGTTGTTGTAAGGACTCGGTGCTGGACTCAGTGCAAAAGCGGAAGTTGAAATCTACTACCACTTTGCCGGGGATCACATTGCTCGCGCCGGTGCCACCGTGGATATTGCTCACTTGCCAGCTGGTGGGTTGGAAAAACGCATTGCCTTCGTCCCAGCGCACAGCAACCAGTTCGGCCAGCGCCGGTGCCAGTCGGTGGATGGGGTTGTCGGCCAATTGCGGGTAGGCGATATGGCCTTGTACGCCATGCACCGTCAGCTTGCCGCTCATGGTGCCACGGCGGCCGTTTTTAATCATGTCGCCAGTGCGCTCCACCGAGGTGGGCTCACCCACAATGCAGTAGTCCAGCACCTCGCCACGCGCTTTGAGTAGTTCGCAGACCACCACGGTGCCATCGACCGCCGGACCTTCTTCGTCACTGGTAATCAGCAGCGCAATGTTTAAGGCCGGGTCGGGCTGCTGCGCCAGAAATTCTTCAATGCTGACCACAAAGGCGGCGAGCGAAGTCTTCATGTCGCTGGCGCCACGGCCATAGAGCTTGCCATCGCGGTGACTGGGGCTAAAGGGTGGGCTGTCCCACTGGGCCAGCGGCCCGGTAGGCACTACGTCGGTGTGGCCGGCAAAGACCAGGGTCTTGGCTGCCTTGGCGTTTGCGTGCGTACAAGCGCGTTTGGCCCATAAATTGGTGACGCGAAAATCGGCAGGGCCGCTCTCAATGGTTTCGCAGACAAAGCCCAGTGGTGCCAGCCGCGCCGCCATCAAGGCCTGGCATCCGCCGTCCGCGGGCGTGGGCGAGGGCATGCTGAGCAACTGCTCAGCCAGCCGCAAAGTGGCATGGGTGTCGTGTGAAGGCATCAGGGTTTCAAGAAGCAGGTATCGGAGGGCTTGACGACGGGAAGCTGGCTCCGTCGTGGATCGGGCCTTTAGTCACGCAGCAGTTCATTGAGCGAGGTTTTGGCGCGGGTCTGCGCATCGACGCGTTTCACAATGACAGCGCAGTACAAGCTGTATTTGCCGTCGGCGCTAGGCAGGTTGCCCGACACCACCACCGAGCCGGAAGGGATGCGGCCATAGCTCACTTCGCCGGTGGCGCGGTCGTAAATTTTGGTGCTTTGGCCGATATACACGCCCATAGAAATAACAGAGTTTTCTTCGACGATCACGCCCTCGACCACTTCGGAGCGCGCGCCGATAAAGCAGTTATCTTCGATGATGGTGGGGCCCGCTTGCATGGGCTCCAGCACGCCGCCGATACCCACGCCACCGCTGAGGTGCACGTTTTTGCCGATCTGGGCGCAGGAACCGACGGTGGCCCAGGTATCGACCATGGTGCCTTCATCCACATAGGCGCCAATGTTGACGTAAGAAGGCATCAGGATCGCGCCTTTGCCGATAAAGCTGCCACGGCGCGCCACGGCGGGCGGCACCACACGTACTCCAGCGGCCTTCATGCCCGCTTCGTCCATATGTGAAAACTTGGTTTGCACCTTGTCGTAAAAGCCTAACTCACCGGCTTTGATCACGCTGTTGTCTTTCAGACGAAAGCTCAGCAGAACGGCTTTTTTAATCCACTGGTGCGTGGTCCACTGGCCGACGCTTTGGCGCGTCGCTACACGCAGGCTGCCGTTATTGAGTTGGCTGATCACGTGCTCCACCGCATCGCGCACTTCTTGCGACGCGGAACTGGTTGAGATATTGGCACGGTCTTCCCATGCGGCGTCCAAAATGGTCTGCAGTTGTTGTGTCATAAAAGGCTTTCGGTTCAGAACAGTGGGTTATTTGATGTGGGATTCTTGGGTGCCGCGCACAAAGGCCGCAATGCGGTGCGCCGCTTCAAGGCATTCCGTAGTTTGCGCAACCAGCGCCATGCGCACATAACCGGCGCCGGGATTGTGGCCCTGCGCGCTGCGCGCCAGATAGCTGCCGGGCAAAACCGTGACATTGTAGGCAGCGTAGAGCGCACGGGCGAAGTCCTCGTCGCTGCCGACGACCTTGGCCCAGAGGTAAAAGCCCGCATCAGGTAAACGCACATCCAGCACTTGGGCCAGGACCGGCGTGACCGCATGGAACTTTTCGCGGTACAGGGCGCGGTTTTCCAGCACATGTTTTTCGTCCTGCCAGGCGGCGATGCTGGCGCTTTGTACCACCGGGCTCATGGCGCTGCCGTGGTAGGTGCGGTATCGCAGAAACTGCGCCATCAGCGCTGCGTCCCCTGCGCAAAAACCGCTGCGCATGCCTGGCACATTGCTGCGCTTGGACAGACTGGTAAACGCCACCAGGTTTTTGAAGTCGC
>JAEMRG010000228.1:2457-3567 GCA_016463455.1 Rhodoferax sp. | reverse complement strand
GCACCGCAGAAACCGGCGTCACGCAAGAGCGCACCGCCTGGCCGTCCACATGCACGGTGCAAGCACCGCAGGCGGCGATGCCACAGCCAAATTTGGTCCCCGTCAGGTTCAGTTGGTCGCGCAGCACCCACAAAATAGGCGTGGCAGGGTCGGCGTCTGCGTGGGTGCGCTGGCCATTGATCAGGAGTTGCATACGAAGTCTTCCCGCTGGGGATAGTTGTTTTTGGCGGGGGTATGGTAACGGGAGGGAAAAGGCCTTTCGTTGGCCCAGGCAGAGAACCTGTCGCAAAGGTGCGGCGCTTAGATTGGAAATACAAAAATCATATCGATAAGTATGTTTTATTTTTGATCTATAGTGTGGACGCAGGAAAACTGCTTGCTAATCGGACTGAAAAGGCGTGCAGACTGCGAAGAAGGAGCACCGAGTTTTATGAAAGATTTACACCTGTATTTACTTGCAGTAAATGGACCTACGGGCCATGGCGCAAGTGGTTTGCAGCAATTCCAGCAACAAGATGTATCGACTGTGCCCGGATGTATCAACCGGGTTTTGCGGTCTCCATTACGCTGATCCTCACACAATCCTCGCCGAACTACACGTCCGACATGAACCCAAATTCCTTTTTCTGGAAAATCATGCGCGGAGAACTGCCGTCACCTCCAGCGGCGCAGACTCTTGGGATTTCCTTCAAAGAGGTCAACGCTGAAGTTGGGTCAGTCGAGGTCGAATTTGTCGGCAAGCCAGAGTTCCGTAATCCGGCTGGGAGCATCCAAGGTGGATTTCTGGCTGCAATGTTGGACGACACGATGGGGCCCGCGCTCGCTGCCACGTTGGACGAAGGGGAGTTTGCTCCAACACTAAACCTCAACGTTTCATTTGAGCGCGCAGCTCAGGTGGGCAAGTTTATTGGCCGTGGGCGGGTAATCAAGCGTGGGCGAGATGTTTGCTTCCTGTCGGCCGAGCTGTATCAGGATGGCGAATTGGTCGCCAGCGCTACCGCAACAGCCATCGTTCGTGGGTTGGCAAAGTGAAGCCCAACCCAACGGTCGAACTGACCTCCAACGGCGGGGTGCCCATCACCATCAGCCTGCCCACCAATGCCGCGGTGG
>JAEMRG010000228.1:0-2447 GCA_016463455.1 Rhodoferax sp. | reverse complement strand
GTTCAAGTTAGCCCGCAACACAGTCGACCGATTGAGGATGCGATCCGCAAAATGACAAAGAAATCTGTTCAGACGCTGCTCGAAGACATCCGGCTTGTTAGCGAGCAAAATTATGAGATCGTTGAGGCCGTTCGAGCCCTGGTAAAAAAGACATGTGAAACAACTTCGGAAGAAGTCAAGTACGGCGGCATCCTGTTTACTTCGGGCGTTCAATTTGGTGGGGTCTTCTTCTACAAGGCGCACGTCACCGTTGAATTCGGGAGCGGCTCAAAAATCACTGATACGTTTGGGTTTCTCGAAGGGGCGGGAAAGGGGCGTCGGCATCTAAAGTTGATGTCTGTCGCTCAGATTAAGGATAAAAAATTGGCTCAATACCTATCACTTGCTTTACATGCATCCAAACAGGACGACTCATGAAACTCGGCTACACAATCATCTACGTTCCAAATGTCGCGGCATCGTTATCGTTCTTTGAAGGTGCATTCGGTCTGTCACGCCGCTTTTTGCATGAATCTGGGGACTACGGTGAACTTGAAACGGGAGAAACAACGCTCGCTTTTGCATCGCACGAGCTTGGGAATGTGAATTTTCCTTCGGGCTTTGTCGCAGCAAGTGAGTCCAGTAAACCTCTCGGCATGGAGATAGCGTTGGTGACGCCGTCTGTTGTCGAGGCACACACCAAAGCGCTGGCAGCCGGTGCAGCCGAGTTAAAAAGACCGGAGACTAAGCCATGGGGGCAAGTCGTCTCCTACGTCCGATGTCCAGATGGAACTTTGGTTGAAATTTGCTCGCCGGTTGGTGGCTAAATTGCGGCATACCGAGTGTTCAACAGAGTTCGTAGTCGGCCGTTGAGCTCAAAAGGCAGGCTACAAACAGAATCTTCAGGGGTACACTAAATCACCTACCCGCTGACGGAGCCGCCCATGACCTGTACCCTCGTCATTGTTGACCCCGATATTCAAAGCGGCGCACCTGTTTTCGCCGGTACGCGGGTACCGGTGCACAACCTTTTCGACTACTTGGAGGAGGGGGACGCCCTGGATGTGTTTTTGGCGCAATTTCCATCCGTTACCCGTGAGCAGGCGATAGCGGTTCTTGAGCAGGCCGGGGTGGCCCTTATGGCCGACGCACCCCTCACGCCTGCGGCGACGGGCTAAAGCCAAATTGCGTGATGCGCTCTTCGTACACGCCGTAGAACCAAGCCAGTGCTTCCGTGGCATCCTGGGTGTCATAAAAGTTTGCCATTACCTGGTTGTATGGCAGTTGTTCTTTGGCGGTAATCATCATGGGCGGGTAGCCTGCGCTCATCAAAATTCCGTTGCACATAAACCGCGATGAACGCTTATTGCCGTCGTAAAAAAACTGAATCAAACTGCCCCACAAAAAAACCAGAAAAGCACGGTGCAAAGGGTCTTCAATTTCCGCCAACACCTGCCTACCTTGCTCAAACAAGGCGCTCAATTGGTCTGCCGGTGGGACTTTGTAATCTGTGCCTTGAATGAAAACTATGCCATCACGAAACTCGCCCCACTTTAAGGCTTCATCCTTGGCCACAATCCCTTGAATGGTTTTAGCGGTGGCTGCCGAGAGTTCAAATTTCTCGTCCTTGACCAGCCCGATGACGTAAGACAGGGCTTGGTTCAGGCGCAGCACTTGTTCGGCATCCGATAGTTTGTGCCCACCGACGGTAATGCCGTCCAAAAGCGTCTTCACCTCGGGAAACGTGAAGGGGTTGCCTTCCAAGGCTGCGGTGTTGTAAACAAAGTCCACACGCCCACGCTCGGCCACAAAAAGCGCCCGCTTTTTGTCGGGTTCAATTTGGATGCGCCTGCGTGCCGCCAGCGCTGCGTCCAAGTCATAGCTAAAAAGCAAAGAATTTTTCATGCTTACGTGGCTTTGTTCGGTAATAGCTATATTGGGGGAATGGCTATGCGTAGTTGCTGGTGGTGTACCGCGCTTTGCGACAGCGTCGTCATTTTTGATTTGATGGATTATCGGAGTTTTTCTAAATTTAGCGCTTTAGATCGCTCAAGTAAAGGCGCCGAAGATATTTTGAAACACTTCCCGTTCAGGCCTGCCGCTACCCAAGCCCGCGCCCAAACGAGTAAGCAGCCGCGCTTGGGGCTCGCCGAACGGCACGCACCGAGCGCTACCTGGCACCGCCTACACCTGTCCCCGCGCAAGCGCCGTCTCGCTCGTCTGCCCCAGACTAGCCAGACCCCGCAACACATCCCCAATCACCAAAACACAAGGACTAGCCATCTGCTGTTCCGTCAAGGTTTGGTGCAAGCAATCCAAGGTGCACAAAGCCTGCCGCTGCGAGGGCAGCGTGGCGTCTTGCACGATGGCGACTGGCGTATCAGCGGGCAGGCCGTGCAGCAGTTCCTCCTGTATCCGCTGCGCGGCGGCCACGCCCATATAGACCACCAGGGTGAGTTTGGCCTGGC
>JAEMRG010000227.1 GCA_016463455.1 Rhodoferax sp. | reverse complement strand
TTGGGCTTGGGCGCGTGCGCCGAGGTTTTACACTAGGCGGTTTACCCGCACGCGGGTTTCACTCTTCTACAGCCAAAGCACACAGCCCCATGAGCGCATTTCTTGAAGAAAAGGTCCTCAGTGTCCACCACTGGACTGACCGCCTTTTCAGCTTTACCACCACCCGCGACGAAGCCCTGCGCTTCTCCAACGGCCACTTCACCATGATCGGCCTGCGCGGCGAAGGCGGCAAACCGCTGCTGCGCGCCTACAGCATCGTGAGCGCCAATTACGAAGACCACCTAGAGTTTTTGAGCATCAAAGTGCAAGATGGGCCGCTGACTTCCAAGCTGCAACACATCCAGGTGGGAGACACGATTGTGGTGGGCAAAAAGCCCACCGGCACCTTGCTCATCGACTATTTGTTGCCCGGCAAAAACCTCTATCTTTTTGGCACCGGCACCGGCGTTGCACCTTACTTGAGCATCGTGCGCGACCCGGCCACCTACGAGCGTTTTGAAAAAGTTATCTTGGTGCACGGCGTGCGCGAAGTGGCCGAGCTGGCTTACCACGACTACCTGCGCCATGAATTGCCAGAGCATGAATTTCTGGGCGAGATGGTGAGCGAACAGTTGCTGTATTACCCCTCGGTAACGCGCGAACCCTTTCGCAACCAGGGCCGCATTACCGAATTGCTGGAAAGCGGCAAGATGCAAGCCGATTTGGGTATGCCCAAGTTTGACCCGGCGAACGACCGTGTCATGCTTTGCGGCAGCCCCGAAATGCTGCGTCAACTGAAGCACATGCTCGAAGCGCGCGGCTTTGTCGAAGGCAACACCACCAAGCCGGGCGACTTCGTGGTCGAACGCGCTTTCGTTGAACAATAGTTGAACCATAAACCGCGCACTGCGCTCTGTTGGAAATTCCATGAAAAAATTTGATGTCTATGCCATCGGCAATGCCTTGGTCGATTCCGAGTACCAAGTCAGCGATACCCTGTTACAGCAAGCGGGCGTAGAAAAGCGCCATATGACGCTGATCGACGCGCCGCGACGCGCCGAACTTTTGCAGCATATGCACGACGTGCCATCGCACCGCACCGGTGGCGGCTCGGCGGGTAACACCATCGTGGCGGTAGCGCAATTTGGCGGCAAAGCCTTTTATTCCTGCCGCGTGGCTGAAGACGAATTGGGCACTTTTTACACGCAAGACCTGGCCCACAACGGCGTCGCCACCAACCTCAGCCACACCCGCGCGCCGCACGGCCAGACCGGCATCTGTATGGTCATGGTCACGCCCGACGCCGAGCGCAGCATGAGCACTTTTCTAGGCGCCACCGCAGACCTGGACCACACTGCGCTGCATCCACAAGATATCGAACGCTCACGCGTGTATTACATGGAAGGCTACTTGGCCGCATCGCCCACCGGTGTGGATGCCGCTTTGCAAGGCCGCGCTATTGCCCATCGCGCAGGCGTGGCGCTGGCGCTCACACTCAGCGACATGAGCATGATCAACTTTTGCCGCTCCGGTTTGGAGGCCATGGTCGGCAACTCGGACGAAGAAGGGCGTTTAGAGTATTTGTTTTGCAATGAAGAGGAAGCCCAGGTCTGGTGCGGCTCGCAAGACCTGGATGCCGTATGCGCCCAAGTCAGCACACTGGCCCGCGTGGTCTGCCTGACCCGTAGCGCCAAAGGCTGCATCGTGCTCGAAGGCGGGCAGCGCACCGAAGTGCCCGCCGTGCCGGTCAAAGCCCTGGACAGCAATGGCGCGGGCGATATGTTTGCCGGGGCATTCCTCTACGCTGTCACGCAAGGCTATAGCTACGTACAGGCCGCGGCCTTGGGCAACCGCGCCGCTGCGCGTGTGGTAGGCCAATACGGCAATCGCCTGAGCAACGAAGCGGTGGCGGAAGTGATGGCGGGGTTTAAGCAGGGCTTGGTGGCGTAAATCCTGGTTGTTCGACGGCCTGGTATTGCGAAGCAATCGTGAGCAAGCCTCTTTGGTACGCCACAGCTACGGAGCCGGTTGGCTCCGCTAATGTCCTCCGCCCTGCGGGCTCCCCCTTTACTTCGCTATGCCATCTGGCACCGTGACTGCGGCAAGCTGCGGGCTTGGAGTCCGGTGTTTTGCGTCAGACAATAAGCGTCATTCCAGCGTGTTTGGATGCTTTGCTATCAAAAGTCAAGACCTGGCTGCACCCGGCGCTGGAGGCGGCACGCTCAATTAGGCAGTCTGCAAAGTCTGCTTTCCCGTCGCCAAATAGTCGCAAGGCGCGCACGACTTGGTCTGCCCGTTCCACCACCAATTGCTTGGTACGCAACACAGCCTCCAAAGCCTGCGCTGCCTGAGACGCTGTCAATTCGTAGCTGGTAGTTAACACCCAATAAAGTTCCACAATCGACACCGTGGTGATGTAGCCAGGGTTCTCGGTGTCCAGGGATTCGATTAGCCGCGTGGCCTTGGGCGACTGCTTGGCATCGTCCTGCATGATGTAGCGCACCAGGACATTGGTATCTAGGCCAATCATCGCGCCGCTGCCCCACGCCCCGCAATGGCGGCATTCATAGCTTCAATGGAAATAACCTTCTTTGCAGGACCAAACATGCCTTTGAGTTCGGTCACCTCCCGCGTCGCGGCAACAAACTCATAGCGCCCTGGCGCGATCAAAACAAACTCCACCCTGTCTCCGGTATCGACATTCAGGTCCTTGCGAACCTCTGCGGGAATGGTGATCTGGCCTTTGGTCGTGAGTGTGGCAGTTGACATGGAATACCTCTTCTTGATTTTCCTTACTTTAATGTAAGGAGGTATTCCCGTCAAGGTCACATTGCCGACAGGACTCGCTTGACAGGTTCTGTGATGCGGAACAAAATAACTGCATGATCCACTCCTTCAACGACAAGGATACCGAGGCGCTTTTCCAGAGTGCGCTCGTGCCCAGGTTCAAGAATGTGGAGCGGGTGGCGCGGCGAAAACTTTTGCAATTGCGTGCTGCCAGCGAGTTGGCCACGCTGCGAATCCCTCCGGGCAATCAGCTGGAGCTACTAAAAGGCGATAGGCGCGGGCAGCACAGCATACGTATCAATGCGCAGTGGCACATCTGTTTTGTGTGGCGCGAAGACGGCGCATACCAAGTTGAAATTGTGGATTACCACTGAGAGGTAAACATGGCAGAGCGACTAGACGAAATACACCCTGGCGAAATACTGCTAGAAGACTTTATGAAGCCTATGGGCATCTCTGCCCGCCAACTGGCAGCGGACATCGATGTATCGCCCAGCCGAATCAGCGAGGTGGTAACTGGTCAGCGCCCCATCACAGCCGATACGGCCTTGCGCTTGGGCTTGTTCTTTAGCATGGAGCCGCGCTTCTGGCTGAATTTGCAGACTGAATACGATATGCGTATTGCCTCGCGCACTGGCTACGACAAAATCGCCGCCCGCATCCGCGTTTTTCAGCAACCGGTGCAAGTCTGACAAAAACCTTTTTTAACTGCGCCGCTTGGCCGGCTTGGACAAAGTCGTAGCCACTTCCCGCGCCACCGCCTTATCTTCTGCGCCCGCAAATTTGCTGTATTTACCCAAAATG
>JAEMRG010000226.1 GCA_016463455.1 Rhodoferax sp. | reverse complement strand
ACCCGCGCATCGCGCCAAAAGCGTTCTATGGGCAATTGCTCCATCAGGCCCATGCCGCCAAAAATTTGCAGCGCGTTATCGGTCACGCGCGCCAGCGCTTCCGATGCAAACAGCTTGGCCATGGCCGCGTCCGAATCGCTCATAGTGCCCTGATCGCATTTCCAGGCCGCTTGCAAGGTCAGCAACTCGGCAGCGGCCAGCTCGGTGGCCATGTCTGCCAGTTTGAAACCGGTGCCCTGAAACTTGCCAATCGCTTGGCCAAATTGCTTACGCGTCGCGGCCCATTGCGTGGCCATTTCCATCACGCGCTGACCACGCCCCACGCTCGTGGCGGCCACCGTCAGGCGGGTGGCGCCCAGCCATTCGCCCATCAAATCAAAGCCCCGGCCTTCCTCGCCCAAGCGCTTGTAGGCGGGTACGCGGCAGTCGGTAAAAAACAATTCGCACTGGTGGTAGCCCCGGTGGGACACACAGGCCGGGCCGCGCCGCACCGTCAGGCCGGGTGAACTCAGGTCTACCAAAAAACCGGTGATTTTTTTCTTCGGGCCGTGGCTGGTGTCTTCTACGCCGGTGGCAGCAAACAGCACCACAAAGTCGCTCATATCGGCGTGGCTGATGAAGTGCTTGGTGCCGTTGATCAGGTAGTCGGCGTTTTCGCCGCTGCCGTCCCGTGTGGCGCGGGTTTGCATGCCGCGCACGTCGGACCCGGCGTTGGGCTCGGTCATGGCCAGGCAATCGTGGCGCTCGCCACGTATCGTGGGCAGCAGGTATTCCTCGATCTGCGCGCCCTGGCAGGCACGCAAAATATTGCTGGGCCGCGCTACCAGCATTTGCAAGCCATAAGACGCACGCCCCAACTCGCGTTCGAGTAGCGCCACGGTGAAATTGTCCAGCCCGCCGCCGCCTAATTCAGCGGGCATATTGGCCGCGTACAAACCCACTTCAATGGCCTTGGCCTGGATGGACTGCACCAGCTCAGGCGGTATGGCATCGGTGCGCTCCACCAGGTCTTCATACGGGTACAACTCGTTTTCCACAAAGGCGCGGACGGTGTCCACGATCATGGTTTGTTCATGGCTCAGGGCAAATTGCATGGGGGGTCTTTTCGCGGGGGTAGAGGTGTTTGAGTAGGTAAAAAAAGTGGCTGCGGTACGCGCTTAAGTGAGCGTCTTGCGCCGTATGCCCAGTGGCTGTCCGGCCTGCGCGGGGCGGGGCAGGGCACTGTGCGCGCGGTGCACAGCGGCAACGCGTTGGTGCAGCGCATCAGGCATGGGTGCCGCGCGGCCATGCGCCATATCCACATGCACCAGCATTTGCTCGCCGGTGGCTATTAAATAGCCGTCTGTGCCGTGGTACATCGCATGAAAAATATGCATGCGCTTGTCGTCCATGTCTAGCACCTGCAGTGTCAGGCGCAAAGGCTCGCCTTCGGACACTTCGCGGATATTGTGGATATGGGTTTGTACGGTGTAAAACGATTGCTTGTCCACATCGCGGTAGCTTTCGTCAATGCCGATAAAGCGGAAATACGCGTCCGAGTTGTCGCCAAACACCAGTAAGAAGCAGGACTCGCTCATGTGCCCGTTGTAGTCCACCCATTCGGCTAGGACATGGGGTTGGTGCAAACACAGTGGGGCGGCAATTGGGGCACTGGCGTCCCAGGCTTTGGCGGGGGTTCCTTCTAGCGGCGTGCTCAGGCGTTTGGGGGAGCTGGACATGGTGCGAATCGTTACGGGGAGTGGTTAATGACCAATAAGGCTTGGGCGAAGCTGCGCTTAAGGAACCTTGAGTGCGATCTTGCCCACAAAGCGCTTGGCCACAAACTCGGCCTGCGCTTGCGCCATGTCGCGTAAATCGTAAGTGCGCGCCAAAAGGGGTGTCAGTTGGCCGCGCTCCACATAGCCAAGCAATTGTTCAAACACCGCATCCTCCTGCCAGGTGCAGCCCAGCAGTTGTAAATCTTTGAGATAGAGCGTGCGCAAATCCAAAGTCACCAAGGGGCCGGCGATGGCCCCGGCTGTGGCGTAGCGCCCGCCGCGTTGCAGCACCTCTAAGAGCGATGGCCAGGCCGGCCCGCCCACCAAGTCGATCACCACGGCTACGCTGTCTTTGCCCAGGGCCTGCAGCGCATCGGCGTCGCGGGCCAGGGTGTGCTTTGCGCCAATCGTGTTCAGGACGGCGTGTTTGCTGCTATCGGCCTGCGCAATCACCTGCGCACCGCGCAAGTGGGCCAGTTGCACTGCCGCACTGCCCACGCCACCGGAGGCGCCGGTAATCAGCACGCGCTCGCCCGCTTTTACGCCGGCACGGGTCAGCAGGTTCTCGGCGGTGGAATACGCGCAGGGCAGGCAGGCCAGTTCGGCATCGCTCAGTTGGCTTTGCACTGGCATGGCGGCGCTGGCGGCCACGCGCGTGTATTGCGCAAAACCGCCGTCGCATTCCGAGCCGAAGTAATCAAAGTCGTAGCTGGCGGCACCGGCCTTGCGCAGCACCGGGCGTACCAGTATGCGCTGCCCAATGCGTGCGCTGTCCACGCCCGCGCCCACGGCCACGATGTGCCCGCAGCAATCGGCGCCTTGGATACGCGGAAACTGCAGGGCCGCGCCGCCCCAGGAAGGCGCTGAGTCATTGTCGGCATCAAAGCCCACCGAGGCGTGCTGCGTCGGCCCGCCCACGGTTTTGGAGTACCAGCCGACGCGGGTATTGATGTCGGTGTTATTGACTGAACTGGCCGCCACGCGGATCAGTACTTCCCCCGCACGCGGCAGCGGCACGGGCAAGTCCTCGCGGTATTGCAATTGCTCGGGCCCGCCAAAGCCGGTCAACAGCACACCGTGCATGCGCTCCGCTAGTGTGGCGGCGGCCATGGCCTAGGCGGTTTTGGCCGTGGGCAGGCTGATGACCCGCCCCACATAGGGCGGTCGCGGCAGGCTGCGCTGCGCGGTGGCCAGCATCTGCACCCGCGCCGCCACGTTCGGGACAAAGGGGCTGGCACGCGGCCCGTCCATGTCCACGTTCAGCAGCATTTGCTCGCTGTAGGCCATCACGGTGTCATTGCCTTTGACGTGCAAGGCCAGGCCGACATGCAGGCGCTTGGCGTCATGGCCGAGTACCTGGCAATAGACCTGCACCTGGGCACCGAGCTTGACCTCGTGCAAAAAATTCACGTGCGCTTCCAGGGTAAAGAGGGAGTGCCCGGTGGCTTCGCGCCCGGCGGCGTCCAGGCCGATCTGGTCCATCAGGCCATCGACACCGTAGCTGAACAAGACCATGTAAAAGCCATCGCGCAAATGGCCGTTGAAGTCCACCCAGTCGCTTATGACTGGGGTATCGAAGGTCAGTAAGGTCTCAGGCATCGGGCGCGATACCGTGTTTGAGTTTGGTGGCTTTAATCGCCGCTTGCACCGCCATCAGGCAATCGTCGCGGTAGCGTTCCCAGTCGGCGATGCTACGCCCGTCGAGTTGCACTTCGCTACCGTCGGCCACCGCGTCGAGCAAGCTGTCGGTGAGCTCGGGCGCTTCCAGTTTGGTCCAGGGCAGTTTGAGTGCCGGGCCGAACTGCGCCATAAAGTGGCGCATACCCGCGTCGCCACCGGCCAGCGT